>CBFHCK010000496.1:0-1502 GCA_965653955.1 uncultured Spongiibacteraceae bacterium | reverse complement strand
CGCTCGACTGCGCAGACGATCAGTTACGAAGTGTTCATGGGTATCGCGGTGATGGGTGTCGTCGCTGTCGCCGGCTCGTTCAGCACGCGCGATATCGTCGAAGCGCAAAAAGACCTCTGGTTCATCGTGCCGCAATTCTTCGGCTTCATTACGTTCGCGATCGCCGGCGTTGCGGTCGCACACCGGGCACCATTCGATCTGCCGGAAGCGGAGTCAGAATTGGCCTCGGGCTATCACACCGAATACTCGGGATTGAAATGGGGCATGTTCTTCGTCGGCGAATACGCGGGCGTGGTGGTCGTGTCCGCGCTACTGGTAACGCTGTATTTCGGTGGCTGGTACGGACCGGGGCCCGAATGGCTCGCCTTTTTCTGGTTTGCGGCAAAAACGTTCTTCTTCATCGTACTGTTCGTGTTGATTCGCGCGGCGTTACCGCGTCCGCGCTACGACCAGGTGATGGATGCAGGCTGGAAGTTCTGTCTGCCGTTATCGTTAATCAACTTGCTCGTGACCGGCGCGGTGATTCTGCTGCGCGCGGATATCGGTTAAGGCCGGGGAGGGCATGGGGATGATCGGAGCAATTCTGAGCGGCATCGGCAGTGTGGTCCGCAGCAATTACATGATTTTCATGCGCGCGTTCCGCAAGCGCGACACGATTCAGTATCCGGAGCAAAAGGTGTATCTGCCGCCGCGTTATCGCGGTCGCATCGTGCTGACGCGCGATCCCGATGGCGAGGAACGCTGCGTGGCGTGCAACCTGTGCGCGGCGGCGTGTCCGGTCGGCTGCATCTCGCTGCAAAAAGCTGAAAAAGAGGATGGACGGTGGTATCCGGAATTTTTCCGGATCAATTTCTCGCGCTGCATTTTCTGCGGTATGTGCGAAGAGGCGTGTCCGACCAATGCGATTCAGCTGACGCCGGATTTCGAGATGTGCGAATACGATCGGCAGAATCTCGTTTACGAGAAAGAGAATTTGTTGATTTCGGGTCCGGGCAAATATCCGGATTACAACTTCTACCGCGTCGCCGGCATGGCGATCGCGGGTAAACCGAAAGGCGCTGCGCAAAACGAAGCAGAGCCGATCAATGTGAAATCGCTGCTGCCATAACAATTACGGCGCAAACGGCGGAGATAAGGCAAAAGCCGCATCGCGCCAAATGGGCAAAACGGCGCAATGGTATTGCGCTCTACGGGGAAGGAAACAACAAAAGTGCTAGTCATTTTCTATATTGCTGCGGCGATTGCATTGCTGGCGACGTTTCGTGTGATTACCGGCAAAAATCCGGTGCACGCGCTGTTGTATCTGATTGTATCGCTGCTCGCGGTCGCGCTGATTTTCTTCACGCTCGGCGCACCGTTCGCCGGCATTCTCGAAATCATCGTCTACGCCGGCGCGATCATGGTGCTGTTCGTATTCGTCGTGATGATGCTGAATCTCGGCGAAGCCACCGTCGCGCAGGAAATGCGCTGGCTGCAGCCGCGCGTGTGGTACGGACCGGCCG
>CBFHCK010000495.1:0-1507 GCA_965653955.1 uncultured Spongiibacteraceae bacterium | reverse complement strand
CCGGCCCGCTGCAAAAATGTCGCGATCGAGCGACATGAACCAATCTGACAAACGAGATTCACATCGCCGATATCGATACCGAGTTCGAGCGATGCCGTTGCCACCAACGCCTTTAATTCGCCGGCTTTCAAACGCTGCTCGGCATCGAAGCGCAATTCTTTCGACAAACTGCCGTGATGCGACATCACATATTCAGTGCCGATGCGTTCGGATAAATGCCGCGCAACGCGCTCGGCATGTCGACGCGTGTTGACGAAAATCAGCGTGGTGCGATGCGTATTAATTAATTGCGCGACCTGATCGTAAACCTGCGTCCACACTTCATTCGACATCACCGCTTCGAGCGGCGACGGCGGCACCATGATTTGCAGATCGCGCTCGCGTGCGTGGCCGCTGTCGATAATTACGCAATCGTCGATCGATCGTCTTCCGCCAATTAAAAATTGCGCGACGGTTTCGAGCGGCTTTTGCGTTGCGGATAAACCGATGCGCTGGATCGGTTCGGTGGTCAATGCCTGCAACCGCTCAAGCGATAACGCGAGATGTGTACCCCGTTTGTTATTCACCAGCGCATGAATTTCGTCGACGATCACCGTGCGCACATTGCTCAACATATCGCGGCCCGATTCGGAACCGAGCAAAACATACAGCGATTCCGGCGTCGTAATCGCGATATGCGGCGGCACCTTGCGCATGAATGCGCGCTCGGCCTGCGAGGTATCGCCGGTGCGCACGATGGTGCGAATCGGCACCTCGGCCAGGTTCATTTTCTTCAATTGCGCGCCGATGCCTTGCAACGGCATTTCGAGATTGCGCTGGATGTCGTTCGACAACGCCTTCAGCGGCGACACATACAGGACGATGGTTTTATTCGGCAATGGCGCATCCACGCCGGCGCGAACCAATGTATCGATGGCGCTCATGAACGCCGCCAGCGTTTTACCGGAGCCGGTCGGCGCCGCGATCAACACATCGCGGCCGGACTTGATCGCCGGCCACGCCTGCAATTGCGTCGGCGTCGCGCTGCCGAATGTATCGCGCAGCCACGCATCGGTGGCGGGGTGGAAGAGCGCGGAATGGGAAAGGGTATCGATCATCGGAATCACTCAGCCGCTGAATCGGAGCGATCGATTCTACTATCGCGAACAATAGTTGTAAGTGCGTGATTTCCACCTATCAAAGAGGGGATGGAAATTCAGATCGCCTGTCGTATTTCGAGTATGGTAAAAATGCCCAGCTTTATTGACGCCTACGTAATAGCGATAGCCGTTGTTCTGCACCTCAACTCATTGAGGATATTCATATGGATATAGAAACCAGCTACAACTTTCGCCGCATCGACGAACGCCTGACCACCTCCGGCGTTGTGCCCGAGGAAGGGCTGACTACATTAGCCACGCAAGGCTATGAAGCCGTAATCAACCTGCTTCCTGAAACCAGTGAGTTCGCCGTTCCCAACGAGCGCGGCCTCGTCGAATCGCAGGGCATCGAATACATCCATATTCCT
>CBFHCK010000494.1:0-1510 GCA_965653955.1 uncultured Spongiibacteraceae bacterium | reverse complement strand
TGCGTGAGTTATGCCTTGGGGAATTATTTCGATGAATCGATTTTTATTTCGTCGTGTGTCGGCGCTGAATGGTTATTGCCTCGCCATTTTATTCGCCATTTATTCTGCGGTAGCCACTGCCGAACAGCCCGGCGGTTTGACGTTGACGCAGGCTATCGCCGCGACTATTGCGCACAATCCTGAGTTGCAAAGTTCGATGTTTTCGCTGCGGTCGGCGGCTGCACGCATTACTCAGGCGGGTTATTCACCCAGCCCGGAGGTTGCGTTACAGGTCGAGAACTTCGCGGGCAGCGGCAATTTTGCTGACGCTGATTCCGCAGAAACGACGCTGATGTTGTCGCAGGTGTTGGAGTTGGGCGACAAACGTGCGTCGCGGATGGAGGTTACTCGTGCGAGTTATTCGATGTTGTCGGTGGAAGCCGAGGCGCGTCGGCTCGATATTTTGGCCGAGGTTGCGCGGCGTTTTATTCACGTTGCGGGCGACCAACAGGCGATCACACTTGCACAGCAGGCAACGGTGCTGGCCGAAAAAACACTGCGCGCTGTCGAAGCGCGCGTGCGTGCGGCTAAGTCGCCCAGTGTGGAAATGCATCGTGCACAAATTGCATTAACGCGTGCACGAATCGATGAAGAGCATGCCGAGCACGAATTATTGTCGTCACGGCGCAAGCTCGCGGCGTTATGGGGCGATGGTGAGCCCGATTTCGACTCCGTCGCTGCCGATTTATTTCGGTTACCCACTCCCGTCGATTTCAACGCACTTGTGGCGCGGCTAAAAACCAATCCGGATTTCACGCGATTTGCGCATGAGCAGCGTTTGCGCGATGCCGAGTTGCGGCTTGCCGAAACACGCGGCACACCGAATATGCAAATCGGAGCCGGCGTTCGGCAATTACAGGCGAGCGACGATCACGCGTTCGTCATTTCGGCGTCGATGCCGCTGTTTACCCGCAGTCGCAATAGCGGAGCGCTGGCCGAAGCCACTGCACGCCAAGCACAGGTGAACGTCGACGAACGCGCGGCTTTTTTGCGCGCGCAGGCGCAACTATTCGAGGTTTATCAGGAGTTACTGCACTCGATCACCGAAGCTAATGCATTGCGCGAACAGGTTTTACCGCAAACCGAAAATATCTTGCAGCAAACGGAATATGCATATCAGCGTGGGCGTTATTCATACATCGATTGGGTGGCGGTGCAGCGCGAACAGCTCGATGCGCAACGTCGTCTGATCGAAGCATCCGCCGAAGCGCATCGTTATGCGATCGAAATCGAACGACTTACCGGCGAATCGCTGATCGCGAAATCCCATTAAGAAAAGAACATTGAGAGACGGATCATGAGAAATTTATTTGTAATCGTGGCGGCGCTATTACTGATCGCATGCGATACGGGCGAAGGCCGCAAAGAAGTCAACGATGCCCATTCGCACGGTGATCATGCGGATGTCGAAATCGAAAAAGGCTCGCACGGCGGTCGTTTGCTGCGCGATGGAAAATTCGCAATCGAGATC
>CBFHCK010000493.1:0-1512 GCA_965653955.1 uncultured Spongiibacteraceae bacterium | reverse complement strand
TGTAAATCGCCATCGCTCGCCCGAGCCGTTCCGGTTTATACGAATCCGCCAACAGAGAATACGCGGCGGGCGATAGCGACGCTTCGCCGACACCGACGCCGACACGTGCTAGAAATAACTGCAAATAGGTGTTCGCCGCGCCGCATAGCGCCGTCATGACACTCCATACGCTGATACCGATAGCAATGATGAACTTGCGGGGTTTGCGATCGGCCATGTAGCCGATCGGAATACCGAGAAAACAATAAAACAACGCGAATGCGAGGCCGTGCAGCAACCCCATCTGAAAATCCGATATCTGCAAATCGGCACGGATTGGTCCCACCATCAGCGTCAGTATCTGACGATCGATAAACGACAACACGTAGGCGCCAAGTAGCGTCGCCAGAGTGAACGCCGCTTGCAGCGGCGAGGGATACGGCAGCGAGGATTTCGGTAGCGGCGCCGCGTGACCGGCGCCGATGCCGCCAATGTCCACTTGCGCAGGATCGCGCATGCTCACTCGACCATGGGGTTTACGCTGGCGTTGAGAGAAATGAGTCACCGTGGACCCTCCTTACTGGTGGGGCATACATACGCGAGAGTATTCCTCTCGCATTGTTGTCAGTGATCGTCAGTCTCAGCCTATCGCCCGAAGTTGTAGCGCAGGCTCAGGCCGTACATCCGCGGTTCGCTCCATGCGGCGCCGGCGAAACCCTGACTGCGCGTAGCGAGGTAACTTACGCGAAATTCTTCGTCGGTTGCATTCGTCACGAACAGCGACGCGTCGAGTGCGCTACCGAACAAGCGATCCCAGTTCATCGACATATTCAACGTGTGATACGAATTGATCCATGCGTCCGGATCGGCCTGCGGCGTGGTGGTGGCGCCCGCCCAGGTATCGTCCTGCCAGACATACGTCGCATTGGCGTACATCTCGCCCCATGTTGCCGGTACCGGCAACGTCAGACGCGCAGTCGCGCTCCACTGATGCATTGGTGCGTACTGGAACGGCGCACTGGTGAGATCGGCGGTGCCGGTAAAATCCGTGAGCACATAATCGTCGTAATGCGCATCCATGTACGCGTAATTGCCCGACAGCTCGAGAAGCTCGAATGGCCGCACGGTGAGTTCGAGTTCAACGCCTTCGATTGTCGCTTTACCGACGTTGAACGTCTGTGCGCCGAAAATACCCAGCGTCGAATTGAAATCGACACCGCTGCGCTGCATGTCGGTGAACTTGTTGTGGTAATAGCTGATATTGGCGCGCACCGGCACAGAGCCGACATCGAACATCGATTTAATACCGACCTCGTACGATTTGACGTATTCGGGGTCGTATGTGGCGCGCGCCGAATCGACCGCGAACGGATTGGTGCCGCCCTGTTTGTAGCCCTGCGAAGCTTTCGCGTAAGCCATGACATCGTTGCTGATTTGATAATCGAGGCCGGCGGTCCAGGTAGGTTCGGAACTGTCCTCTTTGACATCGAGACCACCGGGCAAACGATCGGTTTTGGTGCGCGTGCTATCCCA
>CBFHCK010000492.1:0-1512 GCA_965653955.1 uncultured Spongiibacteraceae bacterium | reverse complement strand
CGCAGAATAAATGGCGAATAAAATGGCGAGGCAATAACCATTCAGCGCCGACACGCGACGAAATAAAAATCGATTCATCGAAATAACTCCCAAGGCATAACTCACGCAAATGCGTGACCGCTTTCGAATAAAAATGGGAGTTAACGAGGTGGTGCGCGGGGAGATGAACGCCTATAGCGCGGCGGTGAGTAAAAACCGATGGGCGCGGGAACGATTACTCGATGGGAAGAGAAACACAGTGCGATTAATAAGCCGATCCAGAAGGTAACCAGCGCAAAATTAAACGAAGCACCCACACCCTCTCGCGCTGCATTCGATGTCAGCAAATCGATTGATGCCTCGGCGGAGTGCTCACCGTTATCGTCAACATCAGCGCGAACTGCATGGCTGTGAACATGAATAACATCGTGTCCGGCATGTATGTCATTGGCGTGGGGAAGATGCGCATGCAGCGACAACCCCTGCACAGCGGCAAGGGCAACAATCAATGCGATACACACGACGATACGATTCATTGTCAGCACGCTACAAACCACAACGGCGAGTGTCAAGGCGTTAATCTGACAGCACGTGTGGTAACACTCAAAACCGATATAACCGCGCAATAAAAAAGGCGGTCAGCGCCGCCTTTTTGAAGCCGATATTTCTGTCAGTCGAATGTCATGCCAAGACGTTTGCCAATCACTTCGTACGATTCGACGACATTGCCGAGATCCTGACGGAATCGATCTTTGTCGAATTTCTCGCGTGTATCTTTATCCCAAACGCGGCAGCCATCGGGTGAAAACTCATCGCCGAGCATCAACTCAACATTGCCGTTTTTATCCTGAAAAAGGCCGAATTCGAGTTTGTAATCGACCAGCAGCATGTTGCCGCTCAGAAACAGCGGCTTCAGCACCGAATTGATTTTGAAGGTCAGTTCTTTCATTCGATCGATCTGTTGCTGGGTTGCCCAGCCGAACGAAAGAATGTGGTAATCGTTACAGATCGGGTCGCCGAGCGCGTCGCTTTTCAAAAAGAATTCGAATGTCGGCGGATTGAGTTCGAGGCCTTCCTGCAAACCGTAACGGCGACAAATCGAACCGGCGGCGAAATTGCGCACGACACATTCGAGCGGCAACATTTGCAAGCGCTTCACCAACGCTTCGTTGTCCGACAGCACTTTTTCAAAATGACATGGAATGCCGGCATCCATCAGCTTTTGCATGATGAAGGCATTGAATTTGTTGTTCACCATACCTTTGCGTTCAAGCTGCGCTTTCTTTTTGCCGTCAAACGCCGAGGTGTCGTTGCGAAACACCATGACATAACGATCTGCATCGTCGGTGCTGAAAACCGATTTGGCTTTGCCGATGTACAACTCTTCGCGTTTTTCCATATCACTGTCGCTCATTGATTCGCAGCTTTCGCCGCTGAGTTAATTCGTTAGAGTTTCCAACCTGAAGCGCCGCCGTTTAAGTCAGGCGATTCTTGATCCGGTTTAACAGCTCGTCCTGGATCGGTGTGGGCAGC
>CBFHCK010000491.1:0-1516 GCA_965653955.1 uncultured Spongiibacteraceae bacterium | reverse complement strand
CTCATATTCGAGAATCCCGCTTCGCGTGCCTGCACGATGCATTCGCCGAGCGGATACAGATAATAGTCGGATGCCCATTGCAACAGCTCGAGCAGTGCCGGCGAAAAGATCGGCTCCGCGTCGAGCACTTCGGCAGCACGCTTGAGCTGATCGAGCGGCCACTGGCTTTGCTCGGCAGTGTCGATCAATAAGCCAACGACGCTGCGCCGACCAAACGGTACGCGCAGCCGAACGCCCGGGCGCCATGCTGTTCCAGCGCCAACGGCCGGCGGCGGCCCTTCGTCGGGAGTTAATCCGTCCGGAGGTAGATAGTCGAACAGTTGTCGCAACGGGCCTGGAACAGCGACGCGCAGGATTGTGGTCACGGTGACGCTTCGAGCAAAAAAACGGACGGCAGTGTAACAAGGACGTGGTTATCGATCGCGAGCGGCGATGGGCTGCCGGATGAATTTCTTGCCAACTGGCGAAATTTTGATAACATGCCCGGCCTCTTAATGGCGCGGTACCCGACGAGTGATCGGATGGCGGCGTCAAATCAGCATGGGATTACAGACATGAAAGCCGATATTCATCCAAATTACGTCGAAATCACAGCTAACTGCTCGTGTGGCAATAGCTTCCAGACCCGCTCTACGCTGGGCAAGGGTATTCACCTCGACGTCTGCGCAAACTGCCATCCGTTCTACACCGGTAAGCAGAAAGTCGCTGACGCCGGTGGCCGTGTCGATCGCTTCCGCCAGCGCTTTGGCGCGCGCAGCACCAAGGTGTAAGCATCACTTCTACACACTTGTGCTGAATGAAGTAACCAGAAACGCCCGGCTTATTTGTCGGGCGTTTTTGTTTGTGACGTAAAAACCTAGCCTCACTTTTTCCACGTAACTCTTTCCATAAAAAAGGCATGCGCCTACTCAATACTGAGCTTGTTCCGATTACGGTTTTTTATTTATCCTCCGTACTCTTTTTTACCCCTTGGAAGCGGCACCTTATGGCAATCGATCTCAAGCAAGCGGCGCTCGACTATCACGAATTTCCGCAACCCGGAAAAATCAGCGTCGAATTGTCAAAGCCGGCCGAAACTCAGCAAGACCTGGCGCTCGCGTATAGCCCCGGTGTTGCAGAGCCGGTGCGTGAGATCGCGAAAGATCCCGATAATGCCTATCGCTACACCGGCAAGGGCAATCTGGTCGCCGTCATTTCCAACGGTACCGCAATTCTCGGACTGGGCGATCTCGGCCCGCTCGCAAGCAAGCCGGTGATGGAAGGCAAAGCGCTCCTGTTTAAGCGTTTCGCGAATATCGATGCCGTCGATATCGAAGTCGATGCCGAAGACGCGCAAGCGTTCATCGACACCGTCGCGCGCATCGCCGACACATTCGGCGGCATCAATCTCGAAGACATCAAAGCTCCCGAGTGCTTCGAGATCGAGCGCGTGCTGATCGAACAATGCAAAATTCCCGTGTTTCACGACGACCAACATGGCACCGCGATCGTCACTGCCGCCGGTATGCTGAATGCG
>CBFHCK010000490.1:0-1521 GCA_965653955.1 uncultured Spongiibacteraceae bacterium | reverse complement strand
AGCTGTTGCGCCATCACTGCCTGCGTCAACCGGCGCTGTTCGCGCAAGGTGCGCAACCGCACACCCATGAATATTTTGCGCATCCTGTTTCATCCTCGTGATTTGCAAACTTCGCAAATCGAATAAATTTCTTCACAAAACCTCGCTAATTCAGGCCTTGTTCGTTATCGGGTGGGAAGCAAATATTGCAAACACGAAAGCGATTTGCAATGGATTCGAGCGATTACTTCGCGCTTATTTGAATCGCTGATTTTTTATCGAGAGAACGCTATGAATTCAGTAAGCAACGTCGCGCCAAAACCCAAGAAATCGGTCGCGCTATCCGGCGTGCAGGCGGGCAACACCGCGCTATGCACCGTCGGACGCTCGGGCAACGATCTGCACTATCGCGGATACGACATTCGCGATCTGGCGGAAGAATGTGAATTCGAGGAGGTCGCACATTTATTGGTGCATGGACGTCTGCCGTCGCAACCCGAGTTGCGTGCATACAAATTCAAATTGCAGGCATTGCGCGGCTTACCCGCAAGCGTGAAAGAAGCGCTGGAGAAATTACCAGCCGGTTCGCATCCAATGGATGTGATGCGCACCGGTGTGTCTGCGCTCGGTTGCGCGCTGCCCGAAAAAGACGATCACAGCAGCACCGGCGCGCGCGATATTGCGGATCGATTGCTCGCATCGCTGGGTTCGATGTTGTTGTACTGGTATCACTGGGCGACGCAGGGGCGGCGCATCGATGTGGAAACCGACGACGAGTCGATTGGCGCGCATTTTTTGCATTTGCTGCACGGCCGCAAACCGTCCGAGCAATGGATTCGCGCAATGCATATTTCGCTGATTCTTTATGCGGAACACGAATTCAACGCATCGACATTCACCAGCCGCGTCATCGCCGGCACCGGCAGCGATGTGTATTCGGCGATTACCGGTGCGATCGGTGCATTGCGGGGGCCGAAGCACGGGGGCGCTAATGAAGTCGCGCTCGAAATTCAAAAACGTTACGAATCGCCGGACGAAGCGGAGATCGATATTCGCCGACGTATCGAAGTGAAAGAAGTGGTGATTGGTTTCGGTCATCCCGTTTACACGATCAGCGATCCGCGCAATGAAATCATTCGCGGCGTGGCCTGCCGCCTCGGCGATGAAGCGGGCACATTGAAGTTATATCGCATTGCCGAACGCATCGAGCGCGTGATGTGGGACAGCAAAAAAATGTTTCCGAATCTCGATTGGTACAGCGCGGTCAGTTATCACCTGATGGGAATTCCCACCGCCTTGTTCACACCGCTGTTCGTCGTGGCACGAACATCGGGCTGGGCCGCGCACATTATCGAGCAGCGTCAGGACAACAAAATTATTCGCCCGAGCGCGAATTATGTTGGGCCTGACGATTTGGTTTTCGTGCCGATCGATCGCCGCGTCTGATTTTATTTTTTTAATTCTTATTTTCTTCTTTTAATCAACCTGCGTGCGTTGCATGACGCGCGCTCATGGAGCATTACGCATGTTAGCTCATATCAG
>CBFHCK010000489.1:0-1527 GCA_965653955.1 uncultured Spongiibacteraceae bacterium | reverse complement strand
ATTCTTGATCGATTACTCGATGACGAGCCGAAAAATGCCAGCGACAACGTTGACACCACTCGCGTAAACATTTTCTTATTCAAAGCCGCTTTAGCGCGCGATTTGGAACGCCTGTTGAATACGCGCTGTATCGATCTCGACGAGATAATTAAACAATATCCGCTGGCACAAAATTCCGTCATCGCGTATGGAATTCAGGACCTCAGCAGCCTGAGCCTGCTGAATCCCGAGCATTGCGCATTGCTGCGCGATCAGATTCGAAAAACCATCGAACGGTTTGAGCCACGTCTGGCCCGTATTCGCGTAACGATCGAAACTTCACAAGATCACGAACGAAAATTGAAGTTTCGGGTAGACGCCATTTTACGAATCCATCCGGCACGCACACCCGTTTCCTTCGATGCATGGTTGCACCTCTCGTCGTCACAGTACAAATTCAGCGAACAGGGATGATAGAGCATGCTGGAACAACTACTTCCGTACTACGAGAAGGAATTGAGTTACCTGCGGGAATTATCGGGAGAGTTTTCTGCACGCTATCCAAAAATTGCCCAACGCCTTTCGATGGAAGGAGAGCAATGCGACGATCCACATGTCGAGCGACTGATCGAAGCGTTCGCATTTATGACGGCACGTGTACATCGGCGCCTCGATGACGAATACCCGGAAATTACCGAAGCGCTGTTACAAACACTTTACCCTCACTACATACGCCCTACTCCGTCGATCACGATTCTGTCGATGGAAATGGATCAAGCCAAACCGGCGCTGACGGGCAAGTATCGAATTCCCCGACATCAACAAGTCGCTACGCCAGTTATCAACGGCGAGCCCTGCCTGTTCCGAACCACCTACGATATCGATCTGCTACCGATAAAGCTGGATACGGCGCACTTGGAGCTGACGCAGGCATCGCCATTTCTGCGCAGTCAGGCAGACGCTTACGCCGCGTTAACGTTGGATTTTTCGACTTCCGGTAACACACCGATAGCCAGTCTCGACACCGACAAATTACGGATGTTTATCGATGCCGAGCCGCAAATCGCGCATTTTCTTTATGAATTGTTATTCGCGAAATGTCTGCGCATCGATATTTGCGAGGCGAATGACAATACACCGATCATTGCTTCGCTCGAACCGAAATTTGTGCAACCGGTTGGATTCTCTCCCGATGAGGCGCTCCTCGATTATGACGCCCGCTCGCTGCCCGGCTATCGACTGCTCACAGAGTATTTTTGCTATCCAGAGAAATTCCTGTTCTTCGATGTTATTGAATTGCGCGACGCGCTAAAAAAAATTCAAGGCCGCACACTGCGCCTTCGAATCTGGTTCGATAACATTCGTGAGTCAAACCGATATCAACGCTTTATGGCCGATATTTCTGCGGATAATTTTAAATTATTCTGTACGCCGGCCATTAATTTATTCAAACGCGGTGCCGATCCGATCCGCCTCGATCATTTATCGAATGAATACTCTGTCATTCCGGATGCGCGCCGTCCTTTGGCATATGAAGTTATATCGATC
>CBFHCK010000488.1:0-1563 GCA_965653955.1 uncultured Spongiibacteraceae bacterium | reverse complement strand
TTGTGCGCGACCCGAGCTGGCCGAATCAGGACGTGTCGATTTCGCCGCAGAACAACGGCGCGCGCGAATATGCTCTGGCCTACATCAAGCGCAAATTTGCCGATCGCCCCGATCTGCTCGAAAAAATGCTGCCGGATTATCCGATCTTCGGTAAGCGCATCGTGCTCGACGCCGACAATGGCTGGCTCGACACACTGAAAAAACCGAATGTGACGTTGGAGACGCGGCATATCGATCACATCGAAGCCGATGCGATCATGCTGACCGATGGCACTCGCGTCGAGGTCGATGTGATTGCCTTGGCGACCGGTTTCGAGCTGAACCCGCCGCTCGGTCCGATGAAAATCTACGGTCGCGGCGGAGTAGAGGCGGGTGCCGCGTGGGGTAAGGATGACGCGCGCTCGTATCTCGGCGTGATGGTGCCGGGCTTTCCGAATTTGTTTCTGACGTTCGGCCCAAACAGCGCACCGAATCATGCCGCCGGTGTGAACATGGTGGTTGAAGCGCAGTTGAATTACATCATCGAAGCGCTCGATCTGCTCGTCGCCAAAAAAGCGCACGCGATGGAGCCGAGCGAAAAAGCCTTCGAGGCGTGGAATGACAAAGTCGATACGCAAATGGCGCAGATGGTGTGGACGCACCCGAAAGCCAGCAGTTATTACCTGAACAGCAAGCGGCGTAACTGGGTTTCGTGCCCATTCCGGCTGGCCGATTATTGGGCGATGACGCGCAAGCCCAACGTCGATGATCTGAAACTGAGTTAGAACGCCTCATAAAGGCATTCGCAAAAAATGGCCGCCTGATTCAGCGGCCATTTTTTTTGGCACTCGATTTCACCCGGCACAAGCAACGGCACGTTCATTCGCACGTCTGTTGGGCGGGGGCTAACCGCATTGCATCAGACGCTGCGCGTCACCTATCGCCAATTCGCCGCTTGAAATACAACAATCGATGCTAAAGAATCGTCCCACAGATCAGCCAACGCTTAAGGATAAACATGCCCGGTCGATCAGAGAGATTCTTTTCCGGCATTAGATGGCGTCTGCGCAAATGCGTCGTGTTATCCGTTATCGCTTCCGGCATCGCCCACGCCAGCGCGACATCGCGAGAATTAGCGACACTGACGCTGGAACAACTCGCCGATATTGAAATCACATCCGTCTCCAAAACAGCCGAGCCGCTCGGTCAGGCAGCAGCACCGATCTTTGTCATAACACGCGACGATATTCTTCGCTCAGGCGCACGTAGCATTCCCGAAATGCTGCGATTAGCGCCGAATCTCCACGTGGCGCAGACCAGCAGCAGTGCCTACGCCATCACGGCGCGTGGTTTAAATGGCAATCCGCAATTGCAAAATTTTGCGAATAAATTATTGGTCCTGATCGACGGCCGCAGTGTGTACACGCCGCTGTTTTCCGGCGTGTATTGGGATATGCAGGATGTGTTGCCCGACGATATCGAGCGCATCGAGGTCATCAGCGGGCCGGGCGCTACGCTGTGGGGCGCCAACGCGGTTAATGGCGTAATTAACATCATTACGCGCAGTGCCGACCAATCGCAGGG
>CBFHCK010000487.1:0-1569 GCA_965653955.1 uncultured Spongiibacteraceae bacterium | reverse complement strand
GCATGCTCGAAGCCGATAAGCTGGTGCGCAAATTCAGCGCGCGGATGGATGGCATCGAAAGCAATCACTTCACCGAAGTGCAATACGGTCAACTCGAATCGCTGGTCAGCAAAGGCGTTGCACAACAAGACGAAGCCTCGTCGGCTGAAGTCGAACTGCTGTCGTTACTGCGGCGGCAGCAACAAAAGCCCTGACGCCGGCGTTATATCCTCGGCGTCATCGCGGCCGCCAAAATCCCAATTCTCCGGCACCTTGCCTTGAATCTTGTACGCGAACGCGATGATCTGCGCGATGCACAGATAGAGCGTTTCGGGGATTTCCTCACCGAGTCCAATGTCCTGTAACAGTGCGAGCAATTGCGCGTTTTCAAATAGCGGCACGCCATGTTCGCGTGCGAGCGCAATGATTTGTTCGGCGAGTTCGCCGCTGCCGGCTGCCGTTACAGTCGGCGCGCTCTGGCCGTTATAGGCGAGCGCTACTGCCTGCTGCTCGCGATCGTCGTTCATGTGTGGACATCTACCAGTTGTTGCGACAACGGATTTTTCGGCGTGGGTGGCATGCCGAGCCGGCAATTCATTTCGGTGACATGGACGCCGACCGATTCCAAACCCGAACGCAAATAGCCGATCTGTTCCTGCACGCGGCGGTGCGTTCCTTCGCGCTCCGCCCATAACGTGGCGGCGACATTTTTATCGACGATCGCCAATGTCGCGGCGAGCTTGCCGAGTTCGTGCAGATCGAGCGCGATCTGCACATTCCACTGCGGACGCTTTTGCTGATTGCGTTTGCGCGGCTGTTGCTCGATCCGCAATTGCAGTTGCTCGTTGCCGTACGCGCTGCGCAGCGGTAACTCCAGAGTCCAGGTAGGCACCGGCATTTGCGCATCGTTGCCGACATGACGCGCAACGATGCCATCGAGCTGATTGACCTGAATCCGCGCCAGCCCCGCTTGCAGCAATTTGCTGAGCTGAGATAGCAGCGATTCGGTGCTGTCGATGCTTTGCTGACCCGTCGCGATATGGCCTTGCTGTGGCTGGAGCGCAGGCTTATGTGTGTACACCAGTTCTTCCGCGCTAATCGATAGCGGGCTGGTCGGCGTTGCGGATTGGGCAGGCTGAGTCGGGATGAATGTGCGCACCAGCGCCAGCAGCGTGCTGATCTGCGCTTTCAAATCGGTGGTCGCAATCGCGGCGGGCATTTGCGCCATCGGTTGTGCCGATGGGTTCGGATTTGAATTCGCTGCGCGAACCAATCGCGATTCAAGGAAGGTGCCGCTGTTTTCGACGGCTTGTTTGACGCCGGTGGGCGTCTGTATTTGCTCGGCACGCGGCAATGACTGCAACAGCTGTTTGACCGCTTGCGCAATCGGCGCGGGCAATTGATCGCGCAGCGTCGGCTGTACCAGCTTGTGTAACAGAGGCAACAGCGTTACGAGCGGTTGTTGTCTCGGCATCAATTCGCGCAATGCTTGCTGGGCTGCCTGCTGAACCGGCGATATTGGCGTTGGCGTGATGCCAACAGGCGCGGTTGGATTCGACAGCGCCGCTTTTAAATTCGGCACCAGCATCA
>CBFHCK010000486.1:0-1571 GCA_965653955.1 uncultured Spongiibacteraceae bacterium | reverse complement strand
ACATACGGCTCGCATAGCGCCGGTAGGCGCCTGTGCCATATCCGACAATACTGCAAACCCTTCGAAACGATTCAAAGCCCGCGTAAGTGTAGACAGCTTATGCACATACGCGGTCGATGATCGCCAAATTACGCTTGTGACTTCCCTTTCGCGCCGAATTAGCTGGCGCGTTGCAACAACATGTTCCGAATGTGGCCGATCGCACGGGTCGGATTCAACCCTTTCGGACAAACGCTCACGCATGCCTGAATGCCGTGGCAGCGAAATACGCTGAACGGATCATCCAGATCGGCAAGACGCTCATCCGTCGCCGTGTCGCGCGAATCAGCCAGAAAGCGGTATGCCTGCAGCAAACCGCTCGGGCCGATAAAGCGATCGGGATTCCACCAGAACGACGGGCATGCCGTCGAACAGCATGCACACAAAATACATTCGTACAGGCCGTCGAGCTTGGCGCGATCTTCCGGCGATTGCAGCCGCTCGATTGCCGGCGCCGGCGTGTTGTTGATCAGGTATGGTTTGACCTTCTCGTATTGCGCGTAGAACTGCCCCATATCGACGATCAGATCGCGAATGACCGGCAATCCAGGCAAGGGACGCAGCACGAGCTTGTTGCTGCCGCGCAGTGCTTCCGATACCGGTGTGATACACGCGAGGCCGTTTTTGCCATTGATGTTCAAACCGTCGGAACCGCACACGCCTTCGCGGCATGAGCGACGGAACGTCAACGACGGATCCTTGGCTTTCAGCAACTCGAGAATATCGAGCACCATCAGATCCTTGCCGCCGGTGTCGATCTGAACTTCCTGCATGCTCGGCGCTTGATCGTTTTCCGGGTTGTAGCGATACAGACTGACTTGCAACATGAATTCTCTCCTCCCCGACCTTAGTACGTACGCGTTTTCGGTTGGAATGTCTCGACCGTTTTCGGCGAGAAGTTAACCGCACGCTTGCCGACGCGTTTTTCGCCGGGGAAATACAAGGAATGGCACAACCAATTCTGGTCATCGCGCTCGGGGAAGTCTTCACGGGCATGCGCACCGCGGCTTTCCTTGCGCTCTTCGGCAGCGATTGCCGTCGCTTCGGCGACTTCGAGCAGGTTGGCCAACTCGAGCGCTTCGATCCGCGCCGTGTTGAACGTATTGCTCTTGTCATCGAGATAAACGTTGTCGATGCGCTGACGCAGATCGGCGAGTTTCGCGATGCCTTGCTGCATGTAATCGCCACGGCGGAATACGCCGAAGAAATTCTGCATCGTGCTTTGCAGCTCTTTGCGCAGCTCGGCAGTTTTCTCGCCGCCTTTGCTGGCATTCAAGCGGTTCAAACGCGACATTGCCTGATCGATATCCGAAGTGGTGGCATCGCGATGTTCGATACCTTCGCGCAATGATTTCTCGATGAACAAACCCGAGGCGCGACCGAACACCACGAGGTCGAGCAGCGAGTTGCCGCCGAGACGGTTGGCGCCGTGTACCGATACGCACGCGTCTTCGCCACAAGCAACCAGCCCCGGGAAAATTTGGTCGTTGCCGTTGGCGTCGATGGTCAACGCCTGACCATGAATATTGGTC
>CBFHCK010000485.1:0-1577 GCA_965653955.1 uncultured Spongiibacteraceae bacterium | reverse complement strand
GAGCGGAAGCGCAGTTTAGAAACCATTGACAAATAAAACAAATTCATATTTTTTATAGAAACGATTCCTGTTGAGAATGGATTGATTTGTGGACACGCAACTATTGCAGGCTTTTGCTGCGGTCGCCGAAACCGGCTCGTTTTCTGCCGCCGCCGAGCAATTGCATTTAACTCAACCAGCCATCAGCAAGCGCATCGCATTGCTCGAACAGCAACTCGATTGCAGCCTGTTCGATCGCGGCGGTCGGCAGATCACGCTGACCGAAGCCGGCCGCGCGCTGTTGCCGCACTCGCAAACCGTGTTGCAGGAATTACGCGTGGCGAAGCGGCATATTCAGGATTTACGCGGCGGCGTCACCGGCCTGCTGACGATGGGCATCAGCCATCACATGGGATTGCACCGTTTACCGGAAGTACTACAGAAGTTTTCTCAACAATACCCGGACGTGCGCCTCGATATCGATTTCCTCGATTCCGAAGAAGCCTACGAGCGCGTGCTGCTCGGCGAAGTCGAACTCGGCGTCATCACGCTGGCGCCGGAAGCAAAACCCGCGCTGCAACAAATCGAAATCTGGAATGACGAGCTGGTCGTTACGATCGCGCGCAATCATCCGCTCGCGCATAAAAAAACAGTCACCGCAAAAGCACTCAGCCAATATCGCGCGATCCTGCCCGGCCTGAACACCTACACGGGACGCATCGTCAAAGCGCTGTTCGAAGAACAGAAATTGCCGCTCGATGTTTCGATGTCGACGAATTATCTGGAGACGATCAAGGTGATGGTATCGATCGGACTGGGCTGGAGCGTTTTACCGAAAACATTGCTCGATGAAACGCTATGCGGATTGAATTTAAGCGGGCAAAAGATGAGTCGCAACCTCGGGGTCGTAATGCACCGCGAACGCAGCTTGTCGAATGCAGCGAATGCGTTTTTGCAGTTATTGCTCAGCGAAAGGAAAAGCCGCACCAAATAAAAAGCCGCCTATGTGGCGGCTTTTTCGTTCATAGGTTTCTACATCTTCAATAAACGCGGCGACGTGCCAACCACAAACAAAACAAACCGGTTACCAGCAGGAACAATGCACCGGGCTCCGGCACGCTCGCCGTTACGCGTACATCGTAATGACCGCTGTTATCGGCGAAACCACCATCGTTAACAGCGAGAAACAAATACGCAGCATTAAAATCCGGCACCATCAGGTCACGCGTGCTACCAATCAGCAACAACCCCAGACCGCTTTCGATATCGCGCCAGCCTTGATCCCCCGTGTAGAACGGATCAATTTCGGTGGCCGAACGGCTCCAGATACCAATGAGCGAATAAGCGGTGAGGCCCGGTGCGCGAAAATCACTATTCGGAAAAAGAATCGAGTCGCAGCTCGCGACGCAAGCGCCATTCGGATCGAACGCGGTATCGAGATCCTGCGTTACCGCTCCACTCGCTGTGATTGAAATAGAACTCAAGCCGCCGAAATTGAACGGTATTGAGCTGGCCGCTTGTGAGCCCGCTGCATTCACGCCGTTATCGCCGGCTTGGGTGAACCAATGACCCCAGTCGGTATAGAAAAGATTATCGTG
>CBFHCK010000484.1:0-1584 GCA_965653955.1 uncultured Spongiibacteraceae bacterium | reverse complement strand
CCGTTTGCTGTCGCGAGCGCGGCGCGTATCAGCGTCGATAATTGAGCAGCCGTTAACCTGAAATCCAAAAATAATCAGACGCCGATGTCGATGCCGCGTATTAATTTATGGTCATCCGGCGGCGGTGCGATCAAATCGCAACCATGCTTATAATGCCCAGCATTTTTTTCCGGACACGTTCGCTCGATGTGGTCATTTCTGCGTTCTCTTTGGCATAAATTCGGCTCACCGCGCTGGTTCTACCAAATCAGCGGCAAGGTGCTGCCATGGCTCGCCGTGATAACGCCGATTCTGCTGATTGCTGGAATGGTCTGGGGTCTGTTGTTCACGCCGCCGGATTTTCGGCAGGGCAATAGCTTTCGGATTATCTATATCCATGTGCCGGCCTCGATGCTGGCAATGGCTGGCTACGTGCTGATGGCCATTGCCGCCGCAATCAGTCTCATTTGGAAAATGAAGGTCGCCGAAGTCGCGATGAAATGCGCCGCACCGGTTGGCGCTGCACTGACATTTCTCGCGCTCGTTACCGGTTCGATCTGGGGCAAACCGACCTGGGGCACATGGTGGGTATGGGATGCGCGAATTACTTCGGTGCTCGTACTGTTCTTTTTGTACATGGGCGTGATCGCATTGTACGAAGCGTTCGAAAATCGCCAGGCCGCAGCGAAGGCGTGCGCGGTGCTCAGTCTCGTCGGTGTCGTGAACATTCCCATCATTTATTGGTCTGTGGAATGGTGGTTCAGCCTGCACCAGCCGGCGACGCTCAAAATTGTCGGTAAGAGTTCGATGGCGCCGGAAATGCTGCATCCTCTGCTGGTGATGATTGTCGGTTTTTATTGTTTTTATGCGCTCGCGCTACTTATCCATATGCGCACAGAAATTCTCGATCGCGAACGCAGTACGCAATGGGTGCGCGATCTGATTGCACAGCGCGGAGCCAAACAGTGATGCAGTTTAATTCGTTCGACGAAATCATTCAGATGGGCGGCCACGGTGCATTTGTGTGGGCTGCGTATGCAATTGCAGCAGTCACGTTGATCGCATTAATCGTATTGCCATTGCGGCGCCAACATCGTTTCTTCGCCGAACAATTCGCCAGCGAGCGCCGTCGCACTGCGCGCGTGCAGCAAACATTGACGCCTGATTCGAAAATTTCCTGATATGCATCCCATTCGCCGCCAACGCTTGTTCATCGTATTGCTTATTCTGTTCGGCGCCGCCGCTGCGGTTGCGTTGACGACATTTGCGATGCGCGAAAATATCAATTTGTTTTATCCGCCCAAAGATATTGCCGCAGGTCAGGTGCCGGTCGATAAAAAAATTCGCGCTGGCGGCATGGTGGTGAAAGGCAGCGTGAAGCGCGATCCAAACAGTTTGAAAGTGTCGTTCGAAATCACCGATTACCACGCGACGGTGCCGGTCGAATACACCGGCATCCTGCCGGATTTATTTGCCGAAGGTCAGGGCGTTGTCGCCACCGGCAAGCTTGCGTCTAACGGTGTGTTTCAGGCGCACGAAGTACTCGCCAAGCACGACGAAAATTACATGCCGCCGGAAGTGAAGGATTCGCTGAATCCGGCGGTA
>CBFHCK010000483.1:0-1586 GCA_965653955.1 uncultured Spongiibacteraceae bacterium | reverse complement strand
AGATGAAAGTCCGAAGTTGCTGAAGCGAGGGCGATGCCGCGCGCGACAAAATATCGAGCGTTAACCGCTTGAGTGGCTGCTCTAGTGACGGGATTCGAATTCGTCGACCGACCGCAACACCATCCGTACCAGCTCGCTCTGGCGAGTCGCGCCGGTTTTCGAATAAATCGCACGCAGATGTGCCCGGCCGGTGTGTTTGCTGATATCGAGCACATCGCTGGCTTC
The DNA here is from genome assembly GCA_965653955.1 of uncultured Spongiibacteraceae bacterium. Taxonomy (GTDB): domain Bacteria; phylum Pseudomonadota; class Gammaproteobacteria; order Pseudomonadales; family CAMLJR01; genus CAMLJR01. Next base: position 1,361 of record CBFHCK010000483.1, on the reverse strand, counting down.
GTCGAGATTGAAGCCTCGCCCCATCAGTGCGGCGAGCTCCGCTTCGGCGCGGGTAAAACCGTACAGCTGACGCAGCATTTCCGGCGGCGGCGCCACATCGCGATCGGGGTCGAGAATAATCACCAGCGCGGTGCCGCGCAGCGGCGCATCGAGTTTGGACGACGGCGGCACTGGCCGGATCTGCAATCCGAGATGGCTGCTGCCGCGCGTGCAGTGCAGAAAGCGGGTTTCGAGCGGCGATGGCTGCGGCACCTCGGCATCGGCAATATCGATTGCTGCCTGCACTAGCGCTTTGGTCTGATTCGCGCTGCCGGCGATTTTCAACACGCCGCGTTCGCTGTAGAGCGCATCGCCTTCGGCGAGCAATTCATTGGCCAGTGGGCTCGCGTGCAGGATGCGGCAATCGCGGTCGATTACGACCGTCGCCACCGCGAGCCGTGTCAAAACCCCTTCGAATAATTCAAGCTCGGTCTCGGCGTTGGCGAGGCGGATGAACAACGCCATTACACGCTCGACGTGCGCCAGCAACGGCGCCAGCCGTGCTTTTTCGTCCACGCCGAAATCCTCGCGCCCGGCAAATCGGCTAACGCGCAGACGCACGCGAATTCCGGTCGGCTCGATGACATCGGCACCGAGGACATGCAGCATGCCGTGCGGACGCATGAACTCCTCCATGAAGGCCGAACGCTCGAACTCGGCGCCTCCCAGATACTCGCACAGCGTCACCACCTGCCCAGCCGGCAGATCTTTGAACGGGTCTTGCGCAAACATATTGCGGTAATGGCGAATGCGTTCGGATTTGCCGTCGGCGGAAAAAATCACCCCAGGCCAATCACGGCGCTGGCGTTCGACCAGCATGGTCGCGCGGTCGGCCAACAGCCATTCGCGCAGACCGTCGAGAAAACGCGTAAAGGGCTGCTCCTCGGTCGCACCTTCATACAGCAGACCGAGCAGTTTTTCGTATTGAGGGTCACACAGCGCGATCGACATTCAGGATGGCTCCCCGCAGCGCACGTTATTGTTATTGGCTGTTCCTTTTTATTTACGCGCAATCGCCATGATCATTCAAGAGCGTGATGATGACGAACATGTCAGAAATGCTTTATCGATCGCAAAAATAATTGTCCGCCCAAACCCATGAAGAATGAGCAAATAAATCTTGCCGACGCCATCTAACACCTTGACTGTGGCGCGAAAGACGACGAAAAAATCGCATTTTTTATTATTTTTATCGCACGAACTCGAAGCGCATTATGCGCTGGCCATCGCGTTCGATCTGCTCCGTGAACATGGCGAGCGGGCGCACCCAAATACCGATATCGCCGTATAGCGCGCGATAGACCACCATCTCTTCCTCGGTT
>CBFHCK010000482.1:0-1589 GCA_965653955.1 uncultured Spongiibacteraceae bacterium | reverse complement strand
GGTTGCCCGAGGCGGCGCTGGCTAATTGGGATTCCTGTTCCAGCAATGTCACGCGAATGCCGCGCTTTGCGAGTGCGTGAGCAGTGCTGGTACCTGCGAGACCGCCACCGATAACGGCGATGTGGCGGGGCGGCTCTGTATGAGTGATGGGCGCATAGGCCCAATAGTCGACCGCTCGCAGTGGCGGGTTGTTGTTTTGGTATCTAACGAATGGATTCAGAGGCGCGGTTTTTTCAACTGGTGGCGATATACAGTCCTGAACCCGGGCAGACATAAAGTCGCCGCGCAGCATTTGCCGCTTCGCGCCGAAGCCGGGGATTTTTTCGATAGCAAAGCCTGCCCTCTGTAAACCGCGCTTGACGATGCCCGCCACAGTAAATGTTGCGAAGGTAGTGTTGGCTGCGCTGAGTCGGCCAATCTGCTGAAACAGCGCGTCATTCCACATCTGCGGATTTTTCGCGGGAGCGAAGCCATCGAGAAACCACGCGTCTATGCGAAAGCCATTCGGTAAATCGCATGCAGTGGAATCGCATAGCGCGTCGAACGCAGCGGCGGCATCGTCGAACAATAATTGCAGCGTGACGTTGTCAGCGAGTTCGCGCCGATGAAAACCCGGCACCAGCGGTGGATACGCATCGAGCAGTTGCGCGCTCAGCTCGGTGAACTGCGGCCATTGCTTCAACGCGCGTTGCAAGGTTGAGCGGTCGAGCGGATATTTTTCGACAGAGACGAAATGCAATCGCCAGTTTCGCGGGGCGATGCTGCGCCACAAACGCCACGCGCATAAAAAATTAAGGCCGCTGCCGAAACCGGTTTCACCGACGACGAATACACCGGGGTTTTGCGGATCGAGCGCGCGCCAACGTTCGGCCAATCGATTCTGTTGCAGAAACACGTAGTCGGTTTCCGCCAACCCATCGCCGCGCGAAAAATAAATATCGCCGAATTCCGCCGAGAAGGGCTCGCCGGTTTCGCTCCATTGCAGTTGCGCGCGCGGCATCTGCCAGGGGCTGATGATTTCGGAATCGGACATAGGTTTTGTAATCCGCTTTTTATAAAACTGGAGCGTCGCGATGGTAACCCGAGTGCTGGCGGAACAGAACGCGTTATAACTTCGGAATGAAGTTTGTTAGCATCGCGCGGGTTTTGATGTGCAAAAAATCAGGCCACAACTACGCGTCGTGGGTGCGCTTAAATCAAAATACGGATTTTCATTAATATGCTTCGCGTTAGTTGGGCCATATTGTGCGTTCTTTCGATAGCGTTATCGGCCTTTGCCGAAGACGGTGTTGACATTGCCGCGCAGCGTATACGCATCGTGCTAAAAACCGAGCCGCCGACGCTAAACAGCCTGCAAGCGACCGACAATATTAGCGGGTTGATACTCAACCATATCCAGGAAGGGTTGCTGCAATACAACGCGCGCAACGAATTGGTCGCAGCGGTGGCGGAGCGTTGGGAATTACGAGCCGATGGCGCGACCTTCTGGTTGCGCCGCGATGCACGATGGAGCGACGGTAAACCGGTCACCGCCCACGATTTCGTGTTTGCGTGGCGACAGGTGGTATTACCCGCGACTGCCAGCCGCT
>CBFHCK010000481.1:0-1594 GCA_965653955.1 uncultured Spongiibacteraceae bacterium | reverse complement strand
TTTGCAGTGAACAATAAGCGCATTCGTCATGAATAATCGCGGTGTGGTCTACGCGATCATCGCGTACGGCATCTGGGGATTATTTCCCGCGTATTGGAAATGGTTACATTCCGTGCCGGCACTTCAAATAACCAACCATCGGATGGTCTGGTCATTTGTTCTGCTGGCGGGCGTTCTATTCGCACGCGGGCAATGGCAAACGATGCGCTCGCTCACTACGTGGCATACGTGTTCGCGGTATGCCGTTGCCGCGCTGTTAATTGCCGCGAACTGGCTGATATTTATTTGGGCAGTCAATGCAGGGCATGTGGTCGAGGTCAGTCTCGGCTACTTCATCAATCCTTTGCTCAGCGTATTGATCGGCGTTGTCATCTTGCGCGAGCGGCTGCGTCTGTGGGAATGGGTGCCGATCGGCATCGCAACGATTGGCGTCGTTTATCTGACAATATCGTACGGCGGGTTGCCATGGATTTCGCTGTCGCTCGCACTCACGTTTGCGCTGTACGGTTTCGTCAAGAAAACCGCACCGTTAAATCCTCTGTATGGCATGACGCTGGAAACCGGCGCGCTGATGATTCCGGCCAGCGCGTATTTATTATTTTGCGAATTCAACGGCAGTGGCGTGTTTCTGCATGAATCGTTAAGCAATGATTTGCTGCTGGTCGGCGGCGGGCTGGTAACGACGGTGCCGCTATTACTATTCGCCTCGGCGACACAACGCATTCCGCTGTCGCTGATCGGCGTATTGCAATACATCACACCGATACTGCAATTCCTGCTTGGAGTGGTCGTCTACAAAGAGCCGTTTTCGCATCATCAGTTGATTGGATTCAGCATCATCTGGCTCGCGTTATTTATTTTCGGAGCGGGTAATTTACTGAAGCAGAAAACGCGCACTGCATAACGCTCGCACTTCTGCTTGGAATATTAGAGCGTCGGCAGCGCTTCGGCGCGCGCATCCGCAGCCCATAACTGACGGATGACCGTGTGGCTACGCTGATCGCCGCTGCTCCAAAACGTTTCCATGCCTAAGCCTCCTTCGCGCAGCAAATCGAATTCCAGCAACCGGCGTTTCAATTCGCGCGCAACCGCAGCGCCGGTATCGATAATCGCGATATTGCTGCCCAGCAACTCGACAAGTGCATCGCGCAGAAACGGATAATGCGTGCAACCCAGCACGATGGTATCGGCACCTTGTGCAAGCAAAGGCTCCAGATACTGCTTCAGCAGCGCGAAGGTATTCGCCGAATGCAATTCGCTCGCTTCGACGCATTCGACCAGCCCCGCACACGGTTGCGTGATGATTTCGCAATCGCCGGCATAGCGATTCACCAGCGAAAAAAACCGCGCGCTTTCGAGTGTGCCCGCCGTGGCGAGCACGCCGATGATTTTACTGCGGGTGGCTGTTACGGCAGGCTTGATGCCGGGCTCCATGGCGACGACTGGTATTGGTAACGCAGCGCGCAGTGCATCGACTGCTGCGGCCGTTGCCGTATTACAAGCAACCACCAGCGCTTTCGCGCCACGCTCGTGCAGGAACTCGCCAATCGCCAACGAGCGTTCGCGAATAAAATCCGGGCTGCGCGCACCGTAT
>CBFHCK010000480.1:0-1614 GCA_965653955.1 uncultured Spongiibacteraceae bacterium | reverse complement strand
CATGTGCAGGCCGGCATTCTGGCCGGACTCGGCCTCGATCTCGCGATAGAGTTTTATCGTGTAGTCCTGCAACGCCGCGACGTTCGGGTCGGCGTTCAGCGCATGGAACCCGGCAGCCGCATGCCAGGTCGAACCAGCGGTCAGCTCGGCGCGCTCGATCAGCGCCACGTCGCTCCAGCCGAAGCGCGCCAGGTGGTAGAGAACCGAGGCGCCAACCACCCCACCCCCCCCACTACCACACTCGCCGATAGCGGCGGCTCGGATCATGGTCTGGAGCACAGCCGCGAGCAATCCGATGAAGAGCAGATTGGGGGCGAAAGCGAGCGCAGCCCGCTTGAAGCCTATGCCGCTAACTTAAATGAAGAAGCACGCTCGGGTCGCATCGATCCATTAGTCGGACGGCTCGATGAAGTGGAGCGTGTCGCGCAGATTCTGTCGCGCCGACGGAAAAACAATCCGTTGTTGGTGGGTGAATCGGGCGTGGGTAAAACCGCCATTGCCGAAGGTCTGGCGAAATTAATTGTCGATGGCGAGGTGCCGGAGATTTTGAAGGAGAGCGTTGTTTACTCGCTCGATCTCGGATCCTTGCTTGCCGGTACCAAATATCGTGGCGATTTTGAAAAGCGGTTCAAAGGCTTACTCGCGGAATTGAAAAAACGTCCGCACGCTATTCTGTTCATTGATGAAATTCACACAATTATCGGGGCTGGCGCCGCTTCCGGCGGTGTTATGGACGCGTCGAATTTGCTGAAGCCCCTATTAACGTCGGGACAAATGCGCTGTATCGGCTCGACGACATTTCAGGAATACCGCGGTATTTTCGAAAAGGATCGAGCGCTGAGCCGCCGTTTCCAAAAAGTCGATGTGAGCGAGCCGAGTGTCGAAGATACCTACCATATTTTGCGTGGGCTAAAGAGCCGGTTCGAGGAGCACCATGGCTTGCGTTATGCCGACAAGGCATTGCAAGCAGCGGCGGAATTGTCGGCGCGATACATCACTGACCGTTTCCTGCCGGATAAGGCGATTGATGTCATCGATGAGGCCGGCGCGTATCAACAATTGCAGGCGCCGAGTAAACGCAAAAAAGTCATCAATGTATCCGAGGTCGAGGCGGTCATCGCTAAGATCGCGCGGATTCCGCCGAAAACGGTTTCGTCAGATGATCGCGCCGCACTGCAGAAACTTGAAGAAAATCTCAAGATGGTCGTATTTGGTCAGGACGAAGCCATTGCGGCGCTGGCTACCTCGATCAAGCTGGCGCGTGCCGGGTTGAAGCCGGTTGAAAAGCCTATCGGTTCGTTTCTGCTCGCTGGCCCAACCGGCGTGGGTAAAACGGAAGTCAGTCGGCAGTTGGCAAAAATTCTCGGACTTGAATTGATTCGCTTCGATATGTCCGAATATATGGAGCGCCACACCGTCTCGCGTTTGATCGGTGCGCCGCCTGGGTATATCGGTTTCGATCAAGGCGGTTTATTGACCGATGCGGTGACTAAACATCCGCATAGTGTCGTGCTTCTGGATGAAATTGAAAAAGCGCATCCCGAAGTTTTCAACCTCCTGTTGCAGGTCATGGATCATGGCACGCTGACCGATAATAACGGGCGCAAAGCGGAT
>CBFHCK010000479.1:0-1619 GCA_965653955.1 uncultured Spongiibacteraceae bacterium | reverse complement strand
ATCGCAGCCCACGGCTGCAGGGACCGACTACCAGCCCTTCGGAAAATCTCAAACCTCAAAAGGCAACTTCAGCCCACCGCTATTAAACCAACGCGAGAACACCAGAAAATTTTTTTTCTGATCCACGGTCAATTTCGCGTGAATTTCTTTAAACATTTTTATTGTGTGAGTATCCAGATCACGACGCGATTTACTTTTCGCGATCACCATAAATGGCGTCAATGCCGTTTTATAAATTCTTGTATCGATATTCAGCAGCGAAACTGCTTTCGATAATTCATCGAAGCTGAACGCCGCGCGCAATGAGTTGAGATAATCTTCGGTAAATTCGGGCGATTGATATTGGGAATTATCGTGCGCGAAAAAATGCTGCGTGCTGTGCCGGCGTAAGCGGCCGAAATCGGCGATGTATGCGCCGCCATCATTTTCCAAAACGCGAGCTGCTTCGGTCATTGCGCGGATCAACGACAACACGTCGGGCAGGTGATGCAGCGACATGGTGCAGAGTACGCAGCCGAAACTTTTCGATGGGAAATTTTTCAGATTGGTGATGTCGCCGTGTACGAGTTGCACATTGTCGATGCCGTTGCTGCGCATCGCTGCGCTGGCACGTTCGAGCATGCTTTCGGACGCATCGATTCCGATGAAATTCGCGTGCGGATTAAGCCGCGCCATTTGCATTAATTGATTGCCCGGGCCGCAGGCGAGATCGAGGACTCGGTCGCCATTTCGAATAATCGGTGCTGCCTGCAACGAATGGAATAAATACAGGAACGCTAAAATTCCATCCTCGCGGCCGCTTGCCATGAACGCTTCGACTTTTATCGGATCGTCCATGACCAGCTGCGGCTCGGGAATGCGCGGCAATTCCTTGCGCGTTAAACATTCGAGGATCAAATGCCCCAGCATGGCGGGCCCGGACATTTTTAATTCGCCTTGGTGGCCTGATATTCGGAGAAGAAACTCATGATTTGCACGTCGATATAACGGCGTGCATCGCTAAAGCCCGCTTCGTGCAGCGCGGCGACGATGGTCGCGGGCGGCACGCAGGCTTCGATCGTGTCCCAGTAGTAACGCCACAGTTGACGCGTATTGGTTTTTCGTCCGACAACAGCGGCGATCAACGGCACAACGCGACGCATGTAATTTTTTAGAATGAATTTTCCGAGCGGCGACGCGGGGCAACTGATTTCGAGCAGGCAGAGTTTGCCGCCGGGTTTCAACACACGCCGAAATTCGCGAAATGCCACCGATAGATCGCTAATGTGACGCAGCGCATAACCCATGCTGAGAAAATCGAACGATGCATCGGGAAATGGCAGCGACTCGGCAAAACCTTCAACCAAATTTACGCCGGGTAATTTCGCCTGTTCCATCATGGCCGGGCTCGGATCGATGCCGGTGACGAGTCGCGCATCGCCGACGATGCGCACCGCTTCGCGCGCGACCAAGCCGGTGCCCATTCCAACGTCGAGAATTTTCATACCCGCAGTCAGGCCCGCGCGTGCGAGCGCGGAGCGGCGATACCACGAACCGCGCCCGAAGCCGAGTACGCGCTCGATCAGATCGTAATCTTCGGCGGTGCTGTCGAACATTTCACGGATGAAATCGGCTCGCTT
>CBFHCK010000478.1:0-1619 GCA_965653955.1 uncultured Spongiibacteraceae bacterium | reverse complement strand
GTGCTCCTTCCAACATGGCCGAGAGCATTCAAAAGCAGGCGCGATGCAGTACAAGGATTACGAAAACATAGAGCGCCTCCGCGAAGAAGGGCATATCTGTGTTGCGGGAAAACCACTACGAACCATGTCCGGTCTTGGATCAGAAAGTAGGTGCTGGCACGGTTTGAAATACCGGAGTGCCCTACCTGGTGACTAACTTAGGTTATCGCTGAGGAGCGTATTGTTAAGCTGGCCTGCAAGCCGTGCTATTCAACGAGGTGGGAAGAGATGGTGCCCAGGAGAGGACTTGAACCTCCACGGCCGCAAGGCCACTAACACCTGAAGCTAGCGTGTCTACCAATTTCACCACCTGGGCATTTAGGGGGTAAGCGCTTCAGAGGCGCGCAATTTACTGGCCGCAAGACCGCTTGTCAATCCTCGCGTATACTCCCGAATCCCGCCAAATTCACGAGATCAAGCTGCTAATTCATGACGAAACGTTCCCCGCCAAAAGATCCTTTTGCCGCACGCGAAGCCGAAAATTACGAGCGCCCGATAGCCAGTCGCGAGGCGATTGCCGAGCTGCTTGAGCGGGAGGGGCCGCGCACGCATGCCGAGCTGTGCGATTTGCTGGCGTTGCATGATGAGGAACAGGTTGAGGCGTTGCGGCGTCGGTTGCGTGCCATGGAGCGCGATGGTCAGCTGATGCGCAACCGCGGCAAAGCGTATTGCGCGTTGTCGAAGCTCGATCTCGTCCGCGGGCGTGTGCAGGGGCATCGCGACGGATTTGGTTTCGTCGTACCCGAAGAGGGCGGCAACGATTTTTATCTGAGCAGCCGGCAAATGGCTGCGGTGTTCGATGGCGATATCGTGCTGGTGCGCGAGTCGGGCATGGATGCACGCGGGCGTCGCGAAGCAACCATCGTCGAAATATTGCAGCGCAATACACAGCAATTGGTCGGTCGTTTTTATACGCGCGACGATTATGGTGTGGTGGTCGCGGAAAATCCGCGCATCAATCAGAACGTCACGATCGGCCGGCAAGACACGCTCGATGCGACCGAAGGCCAATACGTGATGGTCGCGATCACACAGCAGCCCGATTGGCGTAATCCGCCGCGCGGTCGTGTGGTCGAAGTGCTCGGCGAACATATGGCGCCGGGCATGGAAATCGATGTCGCGATTCGCTCGTACAACATTCCGTTTGTGTGGCCCGAAGACGCCGTTGCCGAAGCGCAGCGTTTTGCGCCGGAGCCCACCGAAGCGGATAAACAAAATCGCATCGATATTCGCGATCTGCCGTTGGTGACAATCGATGGCGAGGATGCGCGCGATTTCGATGACGCAGTTTATTGCGAGCGGAAAAAAGGTGGCGGCTGGCGTTTGCTGGTGGCGATCGCCGATGTGTCGCATTACGTGCAGGTAGGCAGCGCACTCGATCGCGAAGCGCATCTGCGCGGCAATTCGGTGTATTTCCCGGATCGCGTGGTGCCGATGTTGCCGGAAGCGTTATCGAATGGTTTGTGCTCGCTGAAACCGAAAGTCGATCGCTTGTGTATGGTCAGCGAAATGACGATCAGTGCGGCAGGCAAAATCACCGGCTTCCAATTTTACGAAGCGGTGATGCATTCACAGGCGCG
>CBFHCK010000477.1:0-1631 GCA_965653955.1 uncultured Spongiibacteraceae bacterium | reverse complement strand
TTCCTCGCGTAGCCGCCTTGCAACAGTGCTGCCTGTCGAAATGATGCGCGCGTGACGCAATGTTTGATAGTAAAGACTGTATTGTCCGCGGTACTTGCAATCTGAGTAATTCTGGAACGCATCAGTTTCGTGAAAGACGAGGTTGGGTATTTGGCTTATAAAGCTAATTTGCTTCCTGGCGCGCTTCAGCCTTATCGCCAACACGACGCGATCGTAAGCAGATGTATCTACGTTGCGCGAAAAATAGCTTTTCAAATCGTAACATTCATCACGGCTTAAATAACGGATATCACAACTCTCACAAAATTCGGCAACGCCATTATATAAGGGCATTGAAATAAACTTGCGCGGTTGCTGCGCGATGATAAGGACTCTCACGATGTCGTCCTTTGCTTTCTCATTATTGAAAGTATAAGCCGGCGCATAACGACTGCGTCCAAAGCGCACAAAGGAAATTCGGCTATGGCGCGCATGTAATAAACGCGTGCGGCAGAGTATTCACCTGCTTGGTACAGCGCTCGAGCCAGCGACAAGATGCGCTGCTTCCTGAACAACGGCTTCAGCTTCTGTAGCTCGGGCGGAACAACGGCAGGATCGAACATCGCCTCAACAGAGGACAAACCAGTTGCCGCCTTCAGCGCGACATTTTTTCTCACCCGTGCAGCATGCGCATGACATTTGACCACGGGATCGCTAATGCTCGCGGCGATAAATTTTGTAAGGGCATGGCCGAAAAACACGATGTCGGTATTGTTTTTGATCGTTAGTGGATATTGAACTTCATCGAACACATCGCGATGAACGACAGCGCTGCCATGCTTTAGACCAACAGCGCGTTTTAAAATGTAATCGCGAAGACGATGGTAAGAATCATTAGGGAGTTTACCTCCGTAATGCGCCGATTCACGACCATCGCTCGCCACAGAGATATATCCCGCAAATAATATTGGTACATGCGGATTGGTTGCCGCCATGCTTGCGAACAGAGTTAGCGCATTGGGCAGCAGCTCATCGTCGGCATCGAGAAAATAAAAATAACGTCCCTGCGCTAATGACGCGCCTTTGTTATTGGTGGCGCAATGGCCGCTGTTTGACTGCCGGTGATAGCGAATCCGGTCGCCGTAAGAGAGCGCAATTTCCGGTGTGTTGTCAGTGGATCCATCGTCGATCACGAGAATTTCGTAATCGGAATAATCCTGAGCGAGCACCGAATCGATCGCGCGATGAAGAAAGCGGCCATAGTTGTAGCAAGCGATGATGACCGAAAACATCGGTCGTTGGGCGTCTGTACTCATGCTGATCGTAAATTTCCTCTTATCATTCGCTCGACTTTTTCGAGCCACGCCGGAAGAGGCGATGCCCAGTTGCGCATGAAGCGCGCTACATCCCGCGCGAATAACTTTTTCCAGCGACGCAAATTCTTTTCTTCGTGCATGGCGTCGAGATCCAATATCACAAGTTCGTCGTCAGCCAGCAAAAAATTGGTTGCCTTCATGTCGCCATGAATTAATCGATCACTGGCGGCGACAAAAAAATAATTTTCGATGGCAGATAACTCTTTCTCGCTCGGTTCGCGCTGCTGCAAAGCAGCAAGCAGTTCTTCGCCCTCGACATATTCGCAAACATAGTAG
>CBFHCK010000476.1:0-1638 GCA_965653955.1 uncultured Spongiibacteraceae bacterium | reverse complement strand
TTCTGCTCTTCGATGCGCTGTTCGCTGCGAATCGCGGGCGTGTCCGGGTTATACATTTCCCCCGCTTCTTCCACCGCGGTGAAATCGACATCGGCGGAAACCTCGGCCCGGAATTTATTGGCGCCCAGCAAAGGCTCCAACATCGAATTGATGCGGTCGCGCAGCTGCTTCTCGATGCGGTGCGCATATTCCAGCTGCTTGTTCGCGGCGACCAGCTGCGGATCGTCCATTGCCAACTGCGACAACAACACGCCTTTCTGATCGACCACGGTAACGTTCTCCGGTTTCAATTCCGGAATGCTGCTCGCGACCAGATTGACGATCGATTTGACCTGTGCGGCCTGCAAAGAACCGCCGGGAAACAGCTCGACAAATACTGACGCCGAAGGCGGGCGCGCATCGCGAACGAACACGGATTCTTTCGGGATAGCCAGATGCACGCGGGCGTTGCGCACATTGGTGATGCTGGCGATGGTGCGAGCGAGTTCACCCTCGAGCGAACGGCGATAGCGCGCACCTTCCATAAATTGACTGGTGCCGAGCGGCTGCTCCTTATCGAGCAGCTCGAAGCCGGCCTTGCTGTCGTTAGGCACGCCGGTTTCGGCGAGCTTCAGACGCGCTTCGTTGATTTTGTCGGCCTCGACCAGCAACGCACCGGTGCCGGTGTCGATCTTGTATTTGATTTTGTTGGTATCGAGGATCTGTAGCACCGCCGACGAATCGAGCCGTTCGAGGCTGCCGTACAGCGGACGGTAATCGCCGCCCTGCGCCCACAGCACAACAGCAACGCCTATCGCGACGCTGGCGGCGAGACCGATCATCAGACCGAGTTGCCGCAGTACGCCAAGACCCGACATGCCTTGCAGCAAATTGTTTTGTGGCAGTAAACCGCGACCTTGTCCGGCTTGCTGAGTGGTGGCAGGAACGCTGGCCATTGCTTCTATCCTCGCCTATCCGTTAAACCGGCATGTTCATGATGTCTTTGTACGCATCGACCAAGCGATTGCGTACCTGGGTCAACGCCTGGAATGACACGCTCGCTTTCTGCGATGCCACCATCACCTGCGCCAACGAAACTTGCGGATCACCCTGCTCGAACGAAGTGGCGAGGCTCGTTGCCTGCTGCTGCGTGGCATTGACCGAATCGATCGCGCCGCGAAACATCTCGCCGAAACCCTGCGGCCGTTCGATGGCGCTGGTACCGAGCTGAGTTTTCGCCGCGTCCAGCCCCTGCAACGGAGTGCTGTGGCTAAGGCCGCGCTGTTCGCTGACCTGACTTTGCATCTGCCGCATCTGCTGCAGCAACTGATTGACATCGGCACGTTCGGTTCGCATCGCTGACTACCCTTCTCTCGATCCATAAAACGCAAGTCAAACTACTGACGGAGATCGCGCCGCTTGTCTCGCTGCGAAGCGCGATCAACCGGTCATCGACGATTCAGCGTTGCCAAGAAATTGACGAGAACGCCCGAATCGACCGGTTCGGCAAGGGTTAGAGCACAAAGTGGGCCAGCGTGAAGTTGGGCTTATCGGGAGTTGATGTGAAGTCGCGCGCCCGGTAAAGTAAGGATTCCTTACTTTACGGGAGCGAACTTCATGCTTGCCAAAATCACCACCAAAAATCAAATAACGCTGCCC
>CBFHCK010000475.1:0-1639 GCA_965653955.1 uncultured Spongiibacteraceae bacterium | reverse complement strand
CGCCTGCATCTGGACCCCGAGCAGGCGGTAGCGGCAATCGAACAGGTGATCGATGCCAGTGAGGAAATTAAATCTATCGCGGCGAATCTGGCGGCGGCTTGACCTCGGCCAGCGTCGCCAGCACCCCTTGCCGGCTGACATCGAGCAGCCATTGCAACGACGCGTCACGCAGTAAATCGCGATACGCAATCAGTTCGTCATCGCGCAGGTAACGATAGGCGTACAGCAGATACTCCTGTGTCAGCGGCTCCAGATAACGCCGTCGCTCTTCGATCTGCGCCTGCATGCTGGCAGATTCCGCAGCGGTATTGCCCGCCACCAGTCGCACTCGTTCGGTAATCGCGGTTTGCAATACGGCTGTCAGTGCCGACGATGCACTGGCGGCGTCGATTTCCTGCACCAGCTCGCGGCGCGCCTGTGTCGGTTCGCTATGGGCGCCCGCTCTCAGATCCTTCAAGCTCCTGCCCGCGCCGGGTTGCGTCATCGCCAGCTCGAAATAACGCGCGCGTTTTGCCAGCGGTTGTTGCAGGAGCGCGTCGGCGCTGCGAAATGTTTCGAGCCGGTAACGCTCGGCGACGTAATGCGCTAAATCGAGCTTCAGCCGGCGCGGCTGCAACCGCGGTTCGAGCTGCCGGCGCCACGCGGCCGCTTGCTGCGGCGTCGCGTTGCGCGCACGCGCCTCGGCATCGAGCGCGGTGGTCAGCGCCATGGGTATTTGATCGATCAATGGCAGCACGCCGAGCCAGTCGAGTAGCTGTTCGGTCTGCTGCAATACCGGACTCGGCTGAGCAAACGTCAGCGAAGCAAACAGCGTTAACAGCAACGTCACGGCAACGCGCTGGCACTTATCGAGGAATTTCACGAAACATCCAGGCCCAGATTGAAATACTAAATTCCGACATAGCAGTTGTTTCATTCACCACCGCGCCGAATTTGCTCCAGCAGACTGCGCATATGTTCGACGCCGAGCTCACCCATTCGGGCAATATTCCGCTGCGGAATCGTTTCCGGTTGCGGGAAATTGCGCAGCGCGCGCGTCAGCATGTCTTCGCGCAACAGATGCAACATCGGATACGGCGAACGATTGGTGAAATTGCCGGCATCGTCCGGCGCCGCATCGGCAAAACAATAATCGGGATGGAAGCTGGCGATCTGAATCACGCCATCGAGCTCCGCTTCGTCGAGCAAGTGCTCGGCGACAGCGAGAAAGTCCAGATAATCATCGAACGCGGTCAGTCCGGCGGTGTACACCACGACTGTCGTCGCCAACTCTTGCTCGGGCGTGCTTTGCAGACGGTCGAGTTCGTGTAACAGCGCGCGCATCTGCGCCACCTCGTCGGCGCTGTCGCAAACGACAATGCGAAGCAGCTCATCGCGCAGCACAGGTGCTGCAAATGGACACAGGTTTTCGCCGACGACGAATTGTTCGATCCAGCGACGCGTGGCCGCAGCCGCATCGTTCATCGCGATTTAATTGATCGCATCGCGCAGGCCTTTGCCCGGTTTAAACGCCACAGTGTTGGTCGCGGCGATCGTCAGTGCCGCTCCGGTCTGCGGGTTTTTACCGGCGCGCGCGGCGCGGTGGCGTTTTTCGAACGTGCCGAAACCGACGAGGCTGACGTTGTCTCCACGGCGCAGC
>CBFHCK010000474.1:0-1643 GCA_965653955.1 uncultured Spongiibacteraceae bacterium | reverse complement strand
TTTTCGCCGATTATTCGGCGCGAACGATCTGCGCCTGCGCTGGCTGCGTAACACTGGCCTCAACCTGACCGACCGCAGCGGCCCGCTTAAACGCTTTTTAATTCGACAAGCGATGGGCATTAGCTTTTAATCGCAACTCATAAACACTGTTTATAAAAATAAAGCGAGGACGAACCATGAGCGAATTCCGATTCGACGGCAAAGTCGCGATCGTCACAGGCGCCGGCGGCGGTCTGGGCAAGGCCTATGCGAAATTGCTCGCCGCGCGCGGCGCGAAAGTGTTGGTTAACGATCTGGGCGGCGACTTCCAGGGCCAAGGCAGCGATGTGAACTACGCGCAAGCGACCGTCGACGAGATCCGCGCGGCCGGTGGTATTGCCGAAGCCAACGGCGACAGCGTCGGCAGCACTGCCGGCGTCAATGCGATCGTTGCGCAGGCAATGGATACATGGGGTGGTATCGATATCGTCGTCAACAACGCCGGTGTCGTGGTCGGCACCGGCCCGCTGTGGAACGTCACCGACGAACAGTGGGAAACCGATATCAACATCGCCGCCGGCGGCACCTTCCGCATGTGCCGCGCGGTGTGGAAACACATGTGGGAGAAAAACTACGGTCGCATCGTCAACGTCGCGTCGTCGTCGTTTCTCGGCATGGGCAGCGGCGTCGGTTATCCGGCCGCGAAAGGTGCCGTCTGGGGCATGACGCGCGGGCTTTACACCGCCGCCAACGCGCAGGGCAAAAACATTCGGGTGAATTGCATCATGCCGATCGCCGGCAGCCGCATGACCGCGCTGCTGGGCGATGAAATCAACGCGATGATGCACAACGAATTCCCACCGCATGCCGTGGCGCCAGTGGTGGCATTGCTCGCGCACGAACAATCGCCGTGCAACGGCGAAATGTTCAGCGTCGGCGGCGGCGGTTTCGCGCGTGTTTTCCTCGGTATTTCCAGCGGCTATCGCGGCGCCAACAAAAATCTCTCGATCGAAGAAGCGCACGCGCATTTTTCGGAAGCGATGGCGACCGACGAATTCATCGTGCCGAAGGACTCGCTCGAAGATGCCGAGCAATACACGTCAACCGTGCCGTGGAATGTTTTCCGCCAGTTCATCGGTTAAAACTCAGCAACTTAAATATTTCTTGATGCCGCTCATCAGAGCGGCCCATCACTCCGATTCGCCGGGTTGTAATTGCATTGCCGGGCGGTAGAATGCCGGGCATTCCGCTTTTCTCTTACTTCTTACTCTATTTTTTTACTCTGACTGCGCAAGCGAGCATCCCATGAGCCAGACACCGAACGAATTGAAATACGCCAGCACGCACGAATGGGCGCGCCTCGAAGAAGACGGCAGCGTGACGGTGGGCATCACCGACCATGCGCAAAACGCGCTCGGCGATGTGGTATTTGTCGAGCTGCCGGATGTCGGCAGCGATCTGACGCAAGGCCAGGAAGCGGGCGTGGTCGAATCGGTAAAGGCGGCATCGGATGTGTACGCGCCGATTTCGGGCCGCGTGATCGCGGTTAACGATGCGCTCGAAGATGCACCCGAGACGATCAACGGCGATCCGTATCACGAAGGCTGGTTCTATCGACTCGAACCGAGCGATGTGGCCGAACTCGACGATTTGCTCAGCGCCGA
>CBFHCK010000473.1:0-1651 GCA_965653955.1 uncultured Spongiibacteraceae bacterium | reverse complement strand
CTTCGCCGGCATTACCGTCCTTGTTCTCGCGCCGGCCCCACATCAGCTCGGCGCCGACCGTCATGTTTTTAACCGGGTAATACAGCAGGTTGAGCGACGAATAACTGCCTTTCTCGAACGCATCGGGTGATTGTCCGCCAGTGGTGTCTTGCGTATGTTCCGAATAGCCGATCGAACTGGTCCACTGATCGCTCCAGGAGTGATCGTAATAAATGAACCAACCGATCGATTGCACCGCCTCCGCGCGCAAATCGCTGTTCGGTGCGAGATCGTTGCCGCCGTCGTTCATGTAGCTGGCAATGCCGTCGCCGATCGCGAATTGCGCGGTAATGCGATCGGCACCGAAGGTGTTGATTACGCCGCTCAGGTTGACGCCATAACCGTCTTCGGAATTCGAAGGTTCTGCACCGGGCAGCGATGGCGTATCGAACGATAATTTGCGGTACATCGCTGCGGCTTGGAGATGACCCCAATCGCGATCGAGCCGGAAGTTGCCGATAATGTCGGGCATTTCATTGCGCGAATTAATCGATACGCCAGCGAGTTCGAGTTCATCGGTCACTTTGCCGGTATCGAGTGCCGAACCTGGCGCTTCAAGCGAGAACGCGACTTTTATGCCGTTGGTGTTGTACGGCGTGTAGCGCAATTGCGGATTGCGCACGAACACCATGCCGTTCGGACCCCAGTAGTCGATGGTGTTTGGAAAAGTGTCGATGTCCATAAATAGCGTGTAGTACTGGCCAGCACCGAAGCTGCCGATTTCGCCCCACGCATTGAGTACGCGAATCGTGCTGCCGCCGTCGCTATCGAATAAATCGAAATCGAGAATGGTGGTCAGCTCGCCGAGCGTGGTGGGAAAGAATCCTTTGAGACCGAATTTCGATTGGCGAACACTCATGATCGTTTCGCCATCTTCGCCGCAACCGGCATCGCGCGGATCGCCGTTGTCTGGGCAATAAACCGGAATTTTCGAAGGCCGTAACGTTGCGGTCCAATCGGGATCGACGCGTTTGAAATCGTAAATTGCATCGAACATCACCTGGCCGGTGAGTTCGATCCGTGCATTGCCTGCATTCGCAGTGCCCGCCGGCGCGGTATTGTTCGGCGCAATCACCGGCGCTTTAACCTCGGTGCTGCTATTGCCGACAACCGTCGTTCCGATAGTCGATTGTTTGCGCTCCAGCGTGTTGACCCGCGTCTGTAAATCATTAATGGTTTTCAGCGCCTGCTCGAGTCGATTTTTTAATTCGTCATTCGATTCGGAATAGGCATTACCGGCGATCAGCGAAATTGCAAAAAACAATGCACTCTTGTTCATTGCTGCTACCTCGTTGCATCTTATTTATTGGATTAATTCGGTGACGTGTTTGCAGTCATCGCTACAGCAGGTGTCGAACAACCAACAACGTTGAGGGACGATAGGAGCGTTGCAGGAGGGCAACAATTGGACCTTGGTCTTAGGTGTCAGTACCTTGGTCAAATATCTTGGCTTAATGTGTCCGGATATCTCGGTTCAATGTGTTTAAGCGATGAAGTTAAAGGCGGTTAAGCGATGCGATTGAATGTGTCTAAGTACCGTGCTCCGATATGTCTAAATATTGGGGCCGATGAATTTTGGTAATTTTTGCGAGGAATAAATATTTTTAGATAT
>CBFHCK010000472.1:0-1656 GCA_965653955.1 uncultured Spongiibacteraceae bacterium | reverse complement strand
TTATTGGCTGCTTTTGCGCTCGGCGGTTTTGCCGGAATGCTTGCGAGCAGCGTCGCATTGCTTCGATTACAAGCGCATCGCTATCGATTGCGGCGCCGGCTTGAGCAATGTGAAAGAGAATTGACCGAGCTGAAAGCTGAGCGAGTTGAAAGAAGCGGCGCTGCGATCCTGACATGACAATGTTCTGGCTCTTTCTACTGGTTTTCACTGCCATCGCATGCGGTTGGCTACTCGGTCGTTTCGCGGGTGGCGCATCCGCTCTTCCAGGCGGCGCGACAGCAGCCTATCGTCAATATTTTCGCGGGCTTAATTATCTACTGAACGATCGGCCTGACGAGGCTATCGATGCGTTTATTCAAACGCTCGAAGTCAATAAAGAAACCTTCGAAACCCATCTTGCGTTGGGTAATCTGATGCGACGTAACGGCGATGTTGAGCAAGCGATACGCATCCACCAAAATTTACTGGCACGACCCAATTTACCTCCCTTGCAGTTACAACGAGCCAATCTCGAATTGGCGCACGATTACATCAGTGCGGGCCTCTATGATCGTGCCGAGCGTCTACTGCTCGATCTGGTTCAAAGTTCCGAAGAGTTACGCGCGATAAGCTTGCGTCATCTCGTGGAAATTTATCAGTCCGAACGCGATTGGACCAAAGCCATCGAAACGGCAACGCGTCTAATGCCGCGTCGCAATTTATTTTTAAGTTCGCCCGATCCGGATCCGATACTCGATGCCGCGATAGCGCATTTTCATTGTGAGCTCGCGCAAAATGGTCTGGATAAAAACGAATTCGACGCCGCGCGTGCTCATCTGCAACAGGCGTTGATACGCGATCCAAAATGTGTACGCGCCTCGTTGCTCGAAGGCATGTTGGAATATCGCTCCGGCCAATTTCAGACCGCTATCGACGCATTGCATCGGATACCTGCGCAGAATCCAGCGTTGTTGCCTGAGGCAATCGATACGCTGCGCGCATGCTATGACGCAATGGGAATTCGTGAGCAGCTGACGGATTATCTGCGCGAACAGCTTGCGCAATTCGCGTCGACGCGGCTCATATTGGCGATTGGCGAAGAAATCGCGCATCGCGATGGTCACGCCGCAGCGGAATGTTTTCTTGCCGAACAAATTCGTGCGCGTCCGACATTGCGCGGTGTCGCTTATTGGCTGTCGTTGAAAAGCCGCGCAGAAATTTCGAGTACCAATACAGAAATCGTCCAGGACCAGTCGGATGAAATGCTGCGTGGCGTTTTGCAAAAATTGCTAGCGAGTAAGCCCGCTTATCAGTGCACTCATTGCGGATTTTCAGGGCGCCAATTGCACTGGTCATGTCCGCGTTGCAAACATTGGAATACATTGCAGCCAATTGTCGGCGGCGAAGGAGAATGAATGTCTATCAGCTCATCAATCATCGTTGCACTCGATTATTCTGATCGCGCTGATGCAGAGGCGATGGCCGACCAACTCGATCCTTCGTTGTGTCGCGTCAAAATAGGTAAGGAATTATTCACGCGCGCAGGCCCCGATTTAGTAAAAGCATTGGTGCAACGTGGGTTCGATGTATTCCTCGATTTAAAATTTCACGATATTCCTAACACCACCGCCGCTGCGGTAGCGGGGCCCGAGCCGGAGATGTCGCCCAGGAACATGG
>CBFHCK010000471.1:0-1663 GCA_965653955.1 uncultured Spongiibacteraceae bacterium | reverse complement strand
TTTCAGCAGCGCAATGACTGCGCGAATGTTTCGCTACGACCTGCTTGCACTCTCCATCTGTTTCATCTGTAAACCTGCGAATGTCTGCGCTCGCGCAACGCCCGCCATTGCTTTGAGTCTTTGCGAAGGAGTTAACGTCGAAAAATGAGCACACCCACTTCTAAAATCATCTACACCGAAACCGATGAGGCTCCAGCGCTCGCAACTTATTCGCTGCTTCCGATCGTGCAGGCATTCACCGCCCCATCCAATATCGCGATAGAAACCCGCGATATTTCACTTGCCGGTCGCATTATTGCGGCTTTTCCCGAATATCTGACTGAAAGCCAACGCATCGCAGATCATCTGGCTGAGCTCGGCGAACTCGCGAAAACGCCGGAAGCCAATATCATCAAACTGCCGAATGTCAGTGCGTCGATTCCGCAGTTGAAAGCCGCCGTCAAAGAATTGCAGCAACAAGGTTATGCACTGCCGGATTATCCGGAAGTACCGCAAACCGATGCTGAAAAATCCGCCAAAGCGCGTTACGACAAGATCAAAGGCAGCGCGGTAAACCCCGTGTTGCGCGAAGGCAACTCCGATCGCCGCGCACCGCTGTCGGTAAAAAATTACGCTCGCAAGCATCCGCACAAAATGGGTACCTGGAGCGCCGATTCAAAAACGCGCGTTGCTCATATGACTGGCGGCGATTTCTACGGCAGCGAAAAATCCGCACTGATCAATTCCGCCGGCAACGTCAAGATCGAACTGTATAAGAAAGACGGCAGCTCCGTCGTTTTGAAAGAAAAAACCGCAGTGAAAGCTGGCGAAGTCATCGACGGCGCCGTGATGAGCAGAAGCGCCCTGCGCAGCTTCATTCAGCAGACGATCGAAGCCGTGAAAGGCTCGGGCACGCTGCTGTCGGTGCACCTCAAAGCGACGATGATGAAAGTGTCCGACCCGATCATGTTCGGCCAGGTGGTGTCCGTGTATTACGCCGATGTATTGACCAAATACGCCGACACGCTGAAGCAATTGGGTGTCGATCTGAACAACGGCCTCGGCGATCTGTACGCAAAAATCAAAACGCTGCCGGCCGATCAGCAAGCGGCGATCGAAGCGGATATTCAAGCGCTTTACAGCAAACAACCGCCGTTGGCGATGGTGAATTCCGACAAAGGTATTACCAATCTGCATGTGCCGAGCGATGTCATCGTCGATGCCTCGATGCCGGCAATGATTCGCGACTCCGGCAAAATGTGGGGCGCGGACGGCAAATTGCAAGACACCGTCGCGATGATTCCGGACCGCTGCTACGCCGGCGTTTACCAGGCGGTAATCGAAGACTGCAAACAGCACGGCGCATTCAATCCAGCCACGATGGGCACTGTGCCGAACGTCGGTCTGATGGCGCAGGCTGCCGAGGAATACGGCTCACACGACAAAACCTTCCAAATTGCTGCGGATGGCGTTGTTCGCGTCACTGATGAAGCCGGCAACGTGGTGCTCGAACACACAGTCGAAACCGGCGATATCTGGCGCATGTGCCAGGTCAAAGACGCGCCGATTCAGGATTGGGTCAAGCTCGCCGTCAATCGCGCCCGCGCCAGCAGCACGCCGGCGGTGTTCTGGCTCGATTCCGGCCGCGCACACGACCGCCAGCTGATCGAGAAGGTCAATCGCT
>CBFHCK010000470.1:0-1676 GCA_965653955.1 uncultured Spongiibacteraceae bacterium | reverse complement strand
CCACACCATCGAACATTTTGCGTGCGGCAAAATTCAGCAAGCGGCTCGACATTTCAAAATCGAGATGCAACGTGATTTTCGATGCCTTGTCGCCGAGCGCGAGAAAAATCCATTCACCGCGAAATTTTTCAAACGGCCCTTCCACCAAGGTCAATTCGACGCGATCCGGCAATAATCGATTTTGCGTGGTGAAGCTGTAACGCATACCGCCTTTTGCAAGGTCGAGCCGTGCCTCCATGATTTCCGGCGTGCGCTTCAGCACCTCCGCACCGACGCACCCCTCCATATACTGCGGGTAGGCTTCGATGTCGTTGACCAGGTGATACATCGCCGTCGCCGCATACGGGACCAGTGCGCTGCGTTGAATTGTCGTCATAGTTCTATTGATTGAATCCGTGGCTTTTTGTTCTATCGATTGATCGATAGCGAATCGTGCAGTGTCAAAACGTGGCGGACCATAACCGCACAACGCCGGCAATTAGAATCAGCATAATCGCAGGCGGCGCAATATACCGCAGAGCAAAACGCCAGCACCAAAACAAGCGGGGGCGCTCGGTATGCAGCTCGTCGCGAATGGTTTCGCGACGCATGCGCCAACCGACCAGAATCGCCATCGCGAGTGCACTTACGGGTAATAGAACATCGGCGCTGAGCCAGTCGATCCATGCGAAAAGACTTTTGCCGCCTGGTCGCCAGTCTGGCCATACGCTGAACGAGCCGATGCTCAACAACCCTACCAGCCAAACTACCGCAATCAATGCCAAGGCTGCGCGCGGCCTGGACCAACGTTTGGCCTGCACCAGCCACGCTGTCGCCGGTTCGAGTAAAGCCACTGCCGAACCCAGCGCTGCGAGCAACACCATTACAAAAAACGCGACCCCAATCACCGCGCCATAAGGCAAATTACCGAAGATATAAGGCAGCGTGACAAACATCAGGCCGGGGCCAAAACTCGGCTCGACCCGATGTGCAAACACGAGCGGAAAAATGGCGAGCCCCGCGAGCAGAGCTACGCCAACATTGATCAACACAACGGTGCTGAGCGAGCGCAGCAGCGAACGACGCTCGGGGGCATAAGCACCGAAACTCACCATCGCCGCCATACCAATACCGAGCGAAAAGAATGCTTGCCCCAATGCCGCGAGCGCTGCATCGCTACTCCACTCATCGGTCCGCAACGCGAACATGAAACGTACCGCTGCCGGCATATCGCCCATCCGCAACGCGGTCAGCACCATAAATAGCAGCAATATCAACAGTAGCGGCGCGAGCACCGCGAACAATATGCCGAGCCCGCGCGTCACGCCCCGCGCAACGACAATCCACACCACGAATAAGAACAGCGCGTGCAAGCCGGCTTGATGCCATCCATCGGCGAGCAGCAAACCAAATAATTCACCGATCTGCCGTGCGCTCGCCGCTGAAAAATCGCCGTTGTATACCCAGCTGCTGTACGTCAACAGCCAACCGCCAATCACGCTGAGATACGACAGCACCAGCAACGCGGCGATGCAGGAAATACCGCCGACCCAGCGCCAATGACGGCTTAACGCCGATTCGAGCGCAATCGAAGCGATCGCGTGCATCGGATCGCCCCGACCGCGCGAGCCGATAACTATCTCCGCGACCAATACCGGCGTTGCAACCAGTGCGATGCACAACAAATACATCAACAC
>CBFHCK010000469.1:0-1678 GCA_965653955.1 uncultured Spongiibacteraceae bacterium | reverse complement strand
GAAGGCCTCGAAGATCTGAAGGTCGAACAGGCGTTCGAATTGTCCGACGCGTCCGCAGAGCGTTCGGCAGCCGGCTGCACGATCAAGCTCGGCAAGGAAACGATCAGCGAATACCTACGTTCGAACATCGCACTGCTGCGCTCAATGATCGCTGAAGGCTATGGCGATCCCCGCACGCTCGAGCGCCGCGCGCGCAAGATGGAAGACTGGCTAGCCAATCCGGAACTGATGGAAGCCGATAAAGACGCTGAATACGCCGCAGTCATCGAAATCGATTTGGCCGATCTGAAAGAGCCGGTGGTGTGTGCGCCGAACGATCCGGACGACGCGCGCCTGCTGTCCGACGTCGCCGGCGACAAGGTCGACGAAGTGTTCATCGGCTCTTGCATGACCAACATCGGCCATTATCGCGCCGCCGGTAAATTGCTCGAAAAGGTGCCGTCTGGCGCGCTGGCGACCCGCTTGTGGATCGCACCGCCGACGCGGATGGACGAGCATCAGCTCAAAGAAGAAGGCTACTACAACATTTTCGGCCGCACCGGTGCGCGCACCGAAATGCCGGGTTGTTCGCTGTGCATGGGCAACCAGGCGCGCGTGCGTCCGGGTTCGACCGTATTGTCGACCTCGACACGCAACTTCCCGAACCGCCTGGGCGACGGCTCGAATGTGTATCTGACGTCTGCCGAACTGGCGGCGGTGGGTGCAATTCTCGGCCGCATCCCGACCGTGGCCGAATATCTTGAATACGCCAACAAGCTCGATTCGATGGCGTCGGATATTTATCGCTACATGAACTTCGACCAGATCGTCGAGTTCCAGAAATCGGCAGCCGACGGCAAGCGCATCGCCGCTGAAGTGATCGATGTCGTACCGGCTTGATACGGATGTAGAAGTTTTGCTGCTGTAACACTTGACGTTGCCAGCCGGATCATCGGCTGGTCTAAACGTGGCCCCGCTTCTGGCGGGGCTTTTTGTTTGTGTAACTTTCAAACACCAAAAAATAAAAAGGCCCTGCATGACAAGGCCTTAGGTGCACTACTTAAAACGTGACTTAATTATTAATGTCTCCAGTCGCCCCACTTGGCAGCGCGTTCAAGCATCTTCACGAAGTTAAAGTCGTAATCGTTCGAACAGGTCCGCACGACATGGAAGTGCGAATGTTTCTTCGATTTTTCGCAGATCGGCGCCACCACATCTTCCAGATCGAAAACCCACAGCGCATCGCCCTGACCGCCGGCAACAGTGTTCAGGTCGGTACTCGCCGGATGCTGCACGGACACAACGAATTGGGTCGGATTGGCCGGATTGAAGATCATCCCGGTCGCTTCAGCTTCGTCGACCTGGATGCTGAGGAAGTGATCCATCGATTCCGCCACGCCATCGTTGTTGGTATCGCGCGCAAACCAGATATCGCCGCCGATGACATCGCCGTTCGGTGCATCTTCGACGACATAGATATTGCCCAAGGCATCCTGCGCGAGGTTATCCGGCGAATTGACCTTGGCGGTAGTCGCCGGCAAACCCAGGTTTTTCGGCGTCCCGGTCTCGCTGGCAAACAGGCGCACCATTGCTTTGCCGCCACCGATTTCCTCAACCGAATAAATGGACTGCTCCGATGTGGCGGTGAAATAGATAACCGGGTTGCGGCTCGCCAAGCGTGAGATTTCCATGTCTTCCG
>CBFHCK010000468.1:0-1685 GCA_965653955.1 uncultured Spongiibacteraceae bacterium | reverse complement strand
AGGCGCGATTTTTAATCATTTTTATCGATAGCAATTGGTCGATCAACGTTTGCCAGCGCTGTGTTGTCATGCTGCCGAGCGGGGCATTGTGGTCGGGAACGATCAGTGGTTTTTGCGCGGCGGCGCTATCGGCGAAGGTTTGTGCGTCCATCGCTTTGTTAATTACGCTCATCGCGCGATTGGTGGGCTCGGGGTTAAGCAGGTATTCGCTCCAACCTGCGCGTACTGCAGCAATCATTTTTTTCACTTGTTCGGGATTTTGTTGCAGATTTTCGCGCGTCGTCGCCAATACCGTTGTGTACGGGTTATATCCGCTATCGGCGATTAAAAATGTTTTTACATTGATCCCGGCTTTTTTTGCTGCGAGCGGTTCGCTGGTGACGAAACACTGCTGCGAAATTTTCTTATCGTTTTGAAAATTACCCAGGCCGCCGAGATAGGGCGCGGTAGTGACTTTGATCGGCGCATATTTTTGTTTGAAAAACTGCGCGTACGCGAGGCCGGATTGCCACAGCAACAATCCATCGCTGTGCATCACGTCATCGATACGGGTAAAGCCGCGCTCCGCGTGGGTCATGATGCCTTGCGGATTGGTTTGGTAGGTCGCGAACAGCGCAACGATATTGTTCGCGCCGCGATCGTGCGCGATGACAATTTCATCGCCCGAGACGATTGCGTAATTCACTTTGCCGGCAGCGAGCATTTGCACGGTGGGCGTGCCGGAGCCGCCTTCGGTGATGTTTACGTCGAGTCCATTGTCGCGATAAAAATTTCTTACCTGTGCCGCATAAAAACCACCGAATTGCGGTTCCGCTTTCCAGTTCAGCGCGAGCGTAATCGGCGCGGCGCTGGCATGCAGACAAAATACGGCTGCCGCGAACGCAATCAATTGTTTCAGCATTACGATTTCCTCAAATAGGGCCGGCGACGGGCGATGAGCGCGCTGATCGCATCGATCGCGAGAATCAACGCTAACGCAAGCAGGCTGGACATCAGTACACCGCTAAAAACCAAATCGACACGTTGTTGCGTGCGCGCGGCGTCGATCAAACTGCCGAGACCGCCGCCTGCGATAAATTCGCCGACGATGGCGCCGATCACCGATAGACCGACCGCAATCCGCAGGCCAGTCAGAATGTAGGGAAGCGCGGAGGGAATCTGCAATTTAAAAATCATTTTCCAGCGCGACGGTCGATACAGCTGAAACACTTCTTTAAGCAACGGGTCGGTTTGCTGCAATCCCGTTAATGTATTCGCCAGAATCGGAAATAGCGAGACGATAAATGCCGATGCTTTCACGGTCGGTTGGCCGAAACCGAACCAGATCACTAACAACGGCGCAATCGCAATGATCGGCACCGTCTGAAAAAAAATACAGAAAGGCAGCACGGCTTTGCGTAGCAACGGAATCGAAAAAAACAACACCGCCATCGTGACGCCAATAGTGAAACTCATGCCGAGTCCCCAGCCGATCGATAAGGCCGTCGATTGCAGCGCTGCAACGATGTCGCGCCAGTTATCGTGTGTCGCGATCAAAATATCGCGTGGCGAAGGCAATAAATAATTCGGCACCCATTGTTTGGCAACGATCAATTGCCATGCCGCAAGCACTAACAGCAGAAATATCCAGGCCGGTAATTTGTCGCTCAGTATCTTTGTCAGCGCGAATCGTGTCATAGGTTTTG
>CBFHCK010000467.1:0-1702 GCA_965653955.1 uncultured Spongiibacteraceae bacterium | reverse complement strand
CTAACAGTTTCTCTCAGGCGCGCCGCGTCGCTCACTTTCAATCGAGTACCTAAATGACCGATTCGCTGCAGCCATTGGTTCTTAATCCGAATGCCGAACGCCGCCTGCGCGCCGGCCATGTCTGGATCTACAGCAACGAAATCGATACGAAAAAATCGCCGCTGAAGAATTTCGAAAACGGCGAGCAGGTCATGGTGTATGCGTCGAACGGCAAAGCGCTCGGCATCGCGTATATCAACCCGCATACATTGATTTGCGCACGCATGATCAGCCGCGAACATCCGCTCGATAAATCGCTGCTGGTGCATCGGCTCAATATCGCGCTCGCATTGCGCGAACGCGTGTTCGGCGCGCCGTATTATCGACTCGTATACGGCGACAGCGATTCGCTCTCGGGCCTTGTCGTCGATCGCTTCGGCGATTATCTGGTGGTGCAAACCAACACCGCCGGCATGGAGCGCGTGATCGACGATATCGTCACCGCGTTATGTCAGGTGGTGAAACCGCGCGGCATTCTGCTGAAAAACGATTCGCGCGTACGCGCCTCGGAAGGGCTCGACGAATACGTCAAAGTCGCGTTCGGCGAAGTGCCCGAATTCGCCGAGCTGATCGAAAACGATACGCGCTTCGCCGCACCGCTCTACACCGGCCAGAAAACCGGCTGGTTCTACGATCACCGCAACGCACGCGCGCATTTAGGTCCTTATGTGAAAGGCCGGCGTGTGCTCGATGTGTTTTCGTACATCGGTGGCTGGGGCATTCAGGCTGCGCAGTTCGGCGCCAGCGAAGTGACGTTCATCGATAGCTCGGCGTTCGCGCTCGAATGCGTACAGCGCAATGCCGCATTGAACAACGTCGGCGATATCGTCAAAACAATCGAAGGCTCGGCATTCGATGTATTAAAAGATTTGCACGAACGCGAAGAAAAATTCGACACGATCATTCTCGATCCGCCCGCATTCATTCCGCGCCGCAAAGATATTAAAGCCGGCAGCGAAGCGTATCGACGCATCAACGAACTCGCGATGCGCTTGTTAACGCGCGATGGATTTTTAATTTCCGGCTCGTGCTCGCTGCATTTATCGCGCAACGAACTCGTCGATATTCTGCGCGCTGCATCGCGCCATATCGACCGCCAATTGCAGGTGCTCGAACAACACACGCAAGGCGCCGATCACCCGGTACACCCGGCGATTGCAGAAACCGAATATTTGAAATCGGTGTTTTGTCGGGTATTTGTGCCTTAAACAAATGCGCTGAAATATAAATCGGAGAACTGCAATGATTCGACACACTGTAGTGTTTTGTCTGAAACACGAAAAAGATTCCGCCGAGGAATTGTCGTTCTTCACCGCTGCAAAAAAACTCGCGAATATTCGCGGTGTCGAAAATTTCGAAATGCTGCGCCAGATCAGTAAGAAAAGCGGTTTCGATTACGGCTTCTCGATGGAATTCGCCGATCAAGCCGCGTACGACGCCTACAACGCCGATCCCTCACACGTTGAGTTCGTGCAGTCGCGGTGGATCAACGAAGTCGCGGAGTTTATGGAGATTGATTATGTGGCGTTGGAAAAATGAACTGCAGAACACAACCAGATCAAATCGCGAGTTGCTGTCGATTTCAACAACCGAATCGGACCTGGCATAGCCAAAAATTTTTCCGACGACCTACGTAATCTGTTCTGCGAAACGATCTTCTCTT
>CBFHCK010000466.1:0-1703 GCA_965653955.1 uncultured Spongiibacteraceae bacterium | reverse complement strand
GCATGAAGAGCGCAAAGAGCTACAAGATATAATCTTGAGTGGGGAGTTAAGTATTGGCGATTCAATTCGCAAGTTGCGCAAGCAGGTGCGTTTAACGCAGCCAAAGTTTGCGAATCTTGTCGGTGTATATCCTCGGGTTTTGCTCGATGTCGAGAATGATAAAGGAAACCCGACAATTGAAACGCTTAATAAAATGCTCAATAAATTTGGTTATGAAATCGGTGTTGTGAGAAGGCGCCAGAAATAGAAATTGCCGACGCACATTTATGGTGTCGACTGCGCATTGCTCGCAGGATAGCTTGGCCCATATATCTAGTTCGTGCAGGGAAGCGCACATCGTATAAGCCGGGTGCTGCTCGAATCAATGTCGGCGCTTGAGTCAGTGAAGCACGAAGTCATTGAAGGCGGCTCAACAAATAAATTCCCGCGGACCTGCAATCGTATTGTTGCCGATTGTCATAAACCGATTAGGTGATACGCTCTAGATCGTCACGTTAATCCTATCCCGCCAACCACCGATCCAACTCATACACATCGTTCGGCCCGAGCATTCCCGCCAGCTGTTTCAACTTCAACATATCGATGATGTAGTCATACCGCGCATTTGCGTAATCGCGCATCGCGGCAAATAGCGTGCGTTGGGTTTGCACTACGTCAACGATGCTTTTCGTGCCGGCTTTGTAGCCCGCACGCGTCGCATCGAGCGCGCTCTGTGCGGCGCCGATCGCCAAGGCTTGCGCTTTAACGCGCTGCACATGCGTTTGCGCAGCGACATGCTTAGTGCGTGTGTTTTGAATAAGCGTACGCTCGGTATCAATTTTCTTTTCGAGCGCGGCATTGTATTGCTCGTACGCCTGCCGGCTTTGGGAGCTCGCGTAGCCGCCGCTGAATAACGGCATCGTGACTTTCACTGCAGCCATTTTGGTTTTGGTATTTGAGCCTGGCGGCAATGTGAACGGCGAGGGTGGATCAATGGTTTGCGTGCCGTGCGTGCTATCGTCCTGATAGCTGAGGCTGCCGGTAATTTTTGGCAGGTGCTCCATGTTTTTTGCAGTCGCCGCGTCTTGGGCGGACTCCATCGCGGCTAAAGCGGCCTTCAATGCGTAATTATTTTGCAAAGCAAATTGCACCCACTCGGCGCGGTCGATGGGTTGGGGTTCGGTGGTGATAAATTTGCTATCGAGAGTAGCCACGTCCAGATGGGGCTGACCGGTGATGGCGGCCAACGCTTCATAAGCGGCGAACAAATTCCCTTCATCGATCGACCGCTTCGCCACGCTGATTTCATATTCGGCCCGCGCTTGATCGACATCGGCAATGCCGACCAGCCCCGAATGAAATCGCGCTTCGCTCTGCTGCCATTGCTCTTTGTTCGCCGACTCCTCCATGCGCGATGCTTGCACATTGTCGAGTTGGCGCAGCACCTGAAAATACGCGTCGGCTACACGGACGATCAGTTCCTGTTGATCAAACGCAAACTGCGCTTGCGCTTGCGTACTTAACGCTCGACCGCTTTTAAAGCTGAACCACGAAGGCAAATCAAATAATGTTTGCGACAAATTCGCGCCCCACACACCGGTACGAATCGTGTTTTCTCGCTGTTGATCGGTAATGACGATAGCGCTGCCGGTGGTATTCACCTCGTGCGTATCGATATCGCGATGGCTGGCACTGTACGTGCCATCCAGATTGAGCTGAGGCAA
>CBFHCK010000465.1:0-1705 GCA_965653955.1 uncultured Spongiibacteraceae bacterium | reverse complement strand
GGGATCGAGCACATCCGGACGGTTGGTCGCGGCGATAACGATGATGCCGTCATTTGCTTCGAAGCCATCCATCTCGACCAGTAATTGGTTCAGCGTCTGTTCGCGTTCGTCGTGACCGCCCCCGAGACCGGCCCCACGATGGCGGCCGACCGCGTCGATTTCGTCAATGAAAATGATGCAAGGCGATTGCTTTTTGGCTTGATCGAACATGTCGCGCACACGCGACGCACCGTCACCGACGAACATTTCAACGAAGTCGGAACCGGAGATAGAGAAGAACGGCACCTTGGCTTCACCGGCGATCGCTTTTGCCAGCAGCGTTTTACCGGTACCGGGTTGACCGACCATTAATACGCCGCGCGGAATACGGCCACCAAGACGCTGAAACTTACCGGGATCGCGCAGGAATTCGACGAGCTCTTTGACTTCTTCCTTCGCTTCGTCGCAGCCAGCCACGTCGGCAAAAGTCGTCTTGATCTGATCCTCGCCGAGTAAACGCGCCTTGCTCTTGCCAAACGCCATGGGCCCACCGCGACCACCGGCGCCACCCTGCATCTGTCGCATGAAAAACATGAACACGACAATGATGATCAGGATCGGGAAGCTTGCTACCAACAGCTGTGTCCACAGACTTTGCTGTTCCGGCTTGACGCCTTTGACCTCGACGCGATGGTCGATCAAATCGTCGATCAGTTTTGGATCTTCGAGATAGGGACGCACGGTTTCAAATGTCGAGCGATCCTGACGGACGCCAACAATCATCTGGCCATCAATTGAAACCTGGCTGATACGATCGTCACGCACTTCCTTGATGAAGTCGGAATAGTTGAGCTGCTCCTTTGCCGGCTGCATATTGAAATTGTTGAACACTGTCAGCAATACAGCTGCAATGATCAGCCACAACAGGAGATTTTTTGCCATGTCATTCAAGTGCGGACCCTCTCTAATCTACCGCTCTTTACGCCTATTTCTGCGCGATTACGCTGACACTCTACACCAGAACCTGGCTACCCTCCATGCGCGGGCGATCAGCATTTCTACTTAACAATCACAGTCTTTGGGGCGAGTAGGCATAAATGCAAGCCTGCATTACAATACGCGCCCTCTTCGACTACCGGCTTAACCCACATGTCTCTAGACCCTGCACGCAAGAAAGAATTGCGCACCATCGGCCATCAGTTGCGTCCGGTCGTAATGATTTCGGAACGGGGAATATCCGAAGGCATCAGCCTGGAGCTGGAGCGGGCACTGGAAGATCACGAGCTGATCAAGGTGAAGCTGGCGGTAGCGGAGCCATCGGAACGACGTGAGTTAACGTCAGAACTATGCGCAGTGCATCGAGCAGAACTGGTGCAGGCCGTGGGCAAAATTATTTTGATTTATCGCGCAGCCCAAAAACCAAACCCACGCCTGTCGAATTTGTTGCGCCCGCTGTAAATCTTTTCGTACGAGCGATGCCGTAAATAGCATCGCCGTACCTTCAATTATTCGTGGCGCACGTCTTCGATTTCGTATTCGACGTCGCCGCCCGGTGTTTTCACCACCACGACATCGCCGACTTCCTTGCCGATCAGCGCGCGCGCAATCGGCGAGGTGACCGAAATTCGATTCTGCTTAACGTCCGCTTCATCCTCGCCGACGATCTTATAAGTCACCGCGGCTTCGGTATCGGTATTGATCAAATCGACAGTGACGCCAAAGATGA
>CBFHCK010000464.1:0-1720 GCA_965653955.1 uncultured Spongiibacteraceae bacterium | reverse complement strand
ACGCCGGTCTCGATACCGGCGCCATGCTGACGATCGCCCGCTGTCCGATTGTCGCCGATGAAACGGCGGCAACGCTGCACGACAAACTCGCGGCGATCGGGGCGCCCGCGTTACTCTCGACGTTGCAAGCGCTCGCTAACGACACAGCCCAACCTGTGCCTCAAGATGACAGCCAAACCTGCTACGCCGCAAAAATCGATAAAGCCGAAGCGGCGATCGACTGGCAAAAGCCCGCCATCGAACTCGACCGCCTGATTCGCGCGTTCAATCCCGCACCGATGGCTTATGCCGAACTGCACGGCGAGCGCATTAAAATTCATCGCGCCCAGCCGAGCGGCTCAACGGCGGCCGCGCCCGGCACCCTCGTCGAGGTCACACGCGAAGCGTTTACCGTGGCGTGCGGCAGCAACACCTCGCTGCAACTCACTTTGCTGCAACTGCCGGGCGGTAAGCCGCTGAACTGCGCGGAATTGCTGAATGGTCGTGCCGAGTTATTCAGCGCCGGGCAGCGCTTCGATCATGGTTGATTGCCGCGCGGCGGCGGCCCAGGCGATCGCCGCCGTGATCTGCGAAGGCCAATCGCTGGAACGCCAACTCGCCCGTATCGAGCCGTCCGTCGCCGAGCGCGATCGCTCGCTATTACGCGAACTCTGTTACGGCAGTTTGCGCTGGCAACCGCAGCTCGATGCACTCATCAAACCCCTGTTGCAAAAGCCGCTCAAAGCCCGCGACGCCGATATCGCCCAATTGCTGTTAGTTGGCGCTTACCAATTGCTGCACACCCGCGTCCCGCCCCATGCAGCACTGGCGGCAACGGTCGAAGCCGCGCGTCACCTAGGCAAAAACTGGGCGGCGGGAATGGTCAATGCGGTGCTGCGCCGCTTGCAGCGCGAGCATGAAAACCTGCTGCCGACGATCGATGCGGCGGCGCGCGATGCGCATCCCGAATGGCTGTGGCGGCAGTTAACGGCAGCATGGCCAGAACACACTGCGGCGATCTTTGCCGCGAATAACGCCTACCCCCCAATGTGTCTGCGGGTGAATACACAGCGCTTGTCCCGCGATGATTATCTAGCTCAGTTGGCGAGCACTCACATCGACGCTAAAGCCTGCCGTTATAGCGGCGATGGAATTCGGCTCGATGAGCCTTGCGATGTCAGCAAGCTGCCGGAGTTCGCAACGGGTGCCGTCAGCGTGCAGGACGAGGCGGCGCAATTCGCGGCGTTACTGCTAAATGCCCAGCCCGGTCAGCGCGTACTCGATGCGTGTTGCGCTCCCGGCGGCAAGACCGGTCATATCCTCGAGCGTCAGCCGGCGTTACGCGAACTGGTCGGCCTCGATGTTTCCGCCGAACGTTTACGCCGCGTCGAATCGAATCTGCAACGTTTGCAGCTCACTGCAACACTGCGAGTTGGCGATGCACTGACGCCGCCGACCTGGTGGGATGGCGAAGTTTTCGATCGCATCCTGCTCGATGCGCCCTGCTCGGGCACGGGTGTCATTCGCCGGCATCCCGACATCAAATGCCTGCGCACGCCGGACGATATCGAACAGCTCGCGCGTATTCAGCTGCAACTGCTGGAAACCTTATGGCCATTGCTCGCAGCGGGCGGTGAATTGCTTTACGCGACTTGCTCCATCCTGCCCGCCGAAAATACGCAGGTGATCGAACGTTTTCTCCGCACCACACCCACCGCAATCGAAGTGCCGATCGACGCCG
>CBFHCK010000463.1:0-1733 GCA_965653955.1 uncultured Spongiibacteraceae bacterium | reverse complement strand
CTGCACGAGATTGGTTTGAGCATCTCGCACAGCGGATATCACAAGCACGGTGCTTACATTGTCGCCAATAGCGATATGGCTGGATTTTCGAGGCAGGAGCAGCAGCTCCTGAGTTTTTTGGTATTAAATCATCGCCGCAAGCCGAAGCAGGAACCGGAGGCGTACGGTTTCACTCCCGACTGGCGGCTCGTTACAATCCTGCGGCTCGCCTGCCTATTCCTGCGCCGCCGCGATGCCGCGTTGCTGCCGACGTCGGTCGAGATCGCGTTCCGAGGCACTCGGTGCCGGTTGCGTCTTCCCGCCAAATGGCTGGATCAGCACCCGCTGACGCAGGAGGACCTCACGCAGGAAAATCTGTTGCTGTCTGCCGTTGGCATCGAGCTAAGCGTTGTTGGCGATAGCTGATACGTACCCGCCCCGGCTTTGTCATTGACCGCACTCACCCTCCTCTTTATACTTGCCGCCCCTGGCCGGACCGGTATTTGTGGTTGGCGATAATGAATTAGAGGCTCACTGTGCAGGAAGCGCACGGTGAAGATGTAAAAAGCCCCTTCTTAGGGGCTTTTTGCTAATGGCGACATTCATCTGCTGGACTGATGTCGCGCAAATCAGAAAGTGGGCCTAGTGCCCATTTTTTGTTGGTGGGTTCGGTTTTGCGGAAGCTCCGATCGGAGCTGTGGACGGCAATGGCAAAAGAGCAACAGTTGCAGGCAATGCTGGCGCCGGCGGTAACGGCGCTGGGCTACGAATTGTGGGGGCTGGAGTACCTGACTCATGGCCGCCAAGCCGTGCTGCGCGTCTTCATCGACAGCCCGAACGGTATCGGCGTAGAAGATTGTGCCGCAGTTAGCCGCCAGATCAGCGCGGTGCTCGACGTTGAAGATCCTATCCCGGTCGAATATACCCTTGAAGTATCGTCCCCGGGCATGGATCGACCGTTGTTCACGCTCGACCAGTACGTCCGTCATATTGGCGAGCACGTCAAAATCCGACTGCGTGCGCCGTTCGAAGGGCGTCGCAATTTCAGCGGTCAGATGACCGGTGTCGAGAATGAAGAAATCGTGGTGGTGGTTGAGGAGCACGAATATTTACTGCCCCTCGAATTGATTGATAAGGCGAACATCATTCCGCAGTTCGAGTGATGGCGCGCAAGCAGTGCGGCTGCCGAAAGGGCGTCGTATGGTTTTTTGGGCAAGGATAATCGGGTTGCGTAGCGCGACCGGAGCGTAAGCGAGGCAGGTGATGAACAAAGAAATTTTGTTGGTGGCTGAAGCGGTATCGAACGAAAAAGGTGTGCCGCGCGGCATCATTTTCGAAGCCATTGAGCAGGCCTTGGCGACGGCGACGAAGAAGCGCTACGACGAGGAGGCCGACATTCTGGTCACCATCGATCGTGTGACCGGCGATTACGACACCTTTCGTCGCTGGAATGTGGTGGCCGACGATCAAGTCGCGCTGCTCGGCACCGAATTCACGCTGGAAGAGGCGCATGAAAAAGATGCATCGCTGAAAGCGGGTGACGTTTATCAGGAAAAAATCGAAAACATCGAGTTCGGCCGTATCGCCGCGCAGACCGCCAAGCAGGTCATCGTGCAGAAGGTGCGCGAAGCGGAGCGTGCGCAGGTGGTTGATGAATACCGCGACCGCGTCGGCCAGTTGCTGAACGGCACCGTCAAAAAAGTTACTCGCGACAACATCATCATCGATCTCGGCAACAACGCGGAAGGCGTGAT
>CBFHCK010000462.1:0-1742 GCA_965653955.1 uncultured Spongiibacteraceae bacterium | reverse complement strand
GGTGAAAGCGTTGAAAACTCCCGTGCTGATCATCACCGGCGATGCCGATGTCACGACCCTTGAGCACTCTGTGGCGATGTTTCGACTGCTCGGCGGGGGCGGCATAGGAGACATGGGCAAACCCTTGTCGCAATCGCGACTCGCGGTTCTGCCGGCCACCAGTCATACCGCCATCATTGGACAGCCCGATTTATTGCTTACCCATATCGAGGCATTTCTGAAGGGCGAGACACCAAAAGGGATCCAATAGTCCGATCCCCTGCAGCTTGTGCGTAGTCGTGACCAACGCCTAGCGTCGCTCAAGTATCGCCAAAATCATTCCCACTCAATCGTTGCCGGCGGCTTGCTCGATACGTCATACGTTACGCGCGATACGCCGGCGATTTCGTTGATGATGCGGTTCGACACTTTTTCCAATAATTCGTATGGCAAATGTGCCCAGCGTGCGGTCATGAAATCGATCGTTTCAACGGCGCGCAATGCGATGACCCATTCGTAGCGGCGTCCGTCGCCGACCACGCCAACCGATTTCACTGGCAGAAACACCGCGAACGCCTGACTGGTTTTGTGATACCAATCGGCCTTATGCAATTCTTCGATAAATATCGCATCGGCTTCGCGCAGAATATCGGCGTACTCTTTTCGCACTTCGCCGAGAATACGCACGCCCAACCCCGGACCGGGGAATGGATGGCGATACACCATGTCATACGGCAGGCCGAGTTCTAGACCGATTTTGCGCACTTCGTCTTTGAATAATTCGCGCAACGGCTCGACCAGTTCGAACTGCATGTCTTCCGGCAAACCACCGACGTTGTGATGCGATTTGATCACATGCGCCTTGCCGGTTTTCGCCGCAGCCGATTCGATCACATCGGGATAAATCGTGCCTTGCGCAAGAAATTTCACATCTTTGAGTTTGGTTGCTTCGACATCGAATATTTCGATAAATGTATTGCCGATGATTTTGCGTTTCTTCTCGGGATCGTTCACACCGAGTAATTTATCGAGGAATTTCTTCTCTGCGTCCGCGCGAATCACTTTCACGCCCATATTGCGCGCGAACATGTCCATCACCTGATCGCCTTCGTTTTTGCGCAGCAGACCGTTATCGACAAATACGCAGGTGAGCTGATCGCCAATCGCGCGATGCAATAACGCAGCAACGACCGACGAATCGACACCGCCGGATAAACCGAGCAGCACCTTGTTTTTACCGACTTGCGCGCGCACGGTGCGAATGGCGTCTTCGATAATATTCGCCGCTGTCCACAATGCTTCGCAGCCGCAAATATTCAACAGGAAATGTTCGAGAATCCGTTTGCCTTGCAGTGTATGCGTGACTTCCGGATGAAATTGCACGCCATAAAACTTTTTCGCTTCGCAGGTCATCGCCGCGATCGGGCACGATTCGGTCGATGCGGATAATTCAAAACCCGGCGGCATCGCGCTGACTTTATCGCCGTGGCTCATCCACACATCGATCAACGCAGCGCCATCGGCATGATCGATGTGATCGCGAATATCGCGGAACAATGCGTTTTCGCCGAGCAGCTTCACTTGCGCGTAACCGAATTCGCGCACGTTCGATCCGGCGACTTTACCGCCAAGCTGTTCGGCCATCGTCTGCATACCGTAGCAAACGCCGAACACCGGCAATCCCATTTCGAATACGCATTGCGGTGCGCGCGGCGAATGTAATTCGGTCACCGATTCGGGACCGCCCGACAAAATAATCCCGC
>CBFHCK010000461.1:0-1745 GCA_965653955.1 uncultured Spongiibacteraceae bacterium | reverse complement strand
GAGTCTATGACCACTGTCTCGTGCATTGTTGATGGACAGCAACGAACCAATGCTATCAATGCTTTTCTCGCCGACGAGTTTGATGTTGACGGCCTGTTGTATAGCGAACTGTCGGATGCGGTCAGGGCGGAGTTTCTCAAGTATGAAGTCGCCATAATTGAGCTTGATCTCGAAAATGATGACCCTAAAGTTCAAGAGATTTTCCAGAGAATAAATCGAACTTCAAATTCGCTGACCGTAATTGAGAAAATGGCGTCGGAGTATTCGACGGCAGAGTACATGCTTGTCGCCAAACTCTTGGCCGAGCAGATCGACCTCGATAAAAAGGGCGACATCGAGGATTTTAGAATTGATCCCAACATACCGGCCGAATTTTATACTTGGGCAGCCTCGAAGAAGATTTCTAAATTCACTAAACTCTTAAATGAGAAAGGGGTTTTTGATTCAAGAGAGATCGCCAGAAAAGCGAATCTCATGCATGTCCTTAATATAATGACGACGGTGCTTGCAGGATTTTATAATCGAAACGAAAAAACCATTGAGTTCTTAAATAACTATTTACTGGCATTTGATGCAAGGGATGAGGTCGTTGACTTGCTCGAGCGAGCCGCAGATGTAGTATTGAAATGTGGGTTAAGTTCAAAGTCTTATTGGCTGAATAAAGCCAACATATTTTCTCTCGTTGTTGCCATAGCAAATGCAGAGCGGCGAGGCCAAAAGATAGAGCCATCCCGTCTAAAGGCGGAGCTTGGAAATTTTGAAGCAGAGATTCCGGAGGATTACAGATTGGCAGCTGCAGAAGCAGTTAACTCCACTCGTGCAAGAATCCTGCGTAATACCTATCTCGAACGGCTTCTTCAAAATTCTCTGACCGCGCCAAGCTTGCGGCGTAGTGTCATTGCAGAAGATGACGGGGAAGATGACGAAATTTAACTAACTCCGTTCGTCTTCTAAGAGGTAGGGGCTCCGAACTCGCTGAAAGCGTCGCTTGGGCCTATACCCCCGGCTCCGGAGACTTCCAGTTCTACGCGCGTCGTGAACCCGCTTTGTGTGAAGCTGTGGCAGGCCTTGATCACGAGCCATTGGGTATCGTCGATCTGCGGCTTCCAGCCGCGCACGCGAACCGGCGTCTGCGGCCCCAACTGCGGCTCACCCAGCGCCATCGTCAGCTCGAAGGTTGCTGCCCCACGCTGAATCCGCCTCCACTCAGCCTGCGCCGCCGCACGCGCATCGGTTTCGGACGCATGCCCTTCCTTCAGCCGCTTCTCATTGCCGCTATGGCCCACCAGCACGCTGCGGCGCTTGGCGCTCTTTGAATCGTGCCAGTAGGCGCGCACGCCGCTGTAGGCCTCGCGGTCGCTGGTGTGGTAGCGGTGGCTGTCGCCATCCGTCCGCGTGATGGTGATCGTCAGCAGCGCCTCGCCCTTGCTGGTGGTCGTGCCCACAATGGGCAGGAACAGCAGCATGCCCTTCTTGACCGTGGCAACAGCGTCGTAGCGCTTCGCCAGGCGCGTGACAAAGTTCAGGTCGCTCTCGTTGGTCTGGTCGATGTGCGCCACCTCCTGGCTCGCCAGCTTCGCATCGACGCGCGCTTTCAGGCTGTTGCGCTGCGCGATCGCGTTGAGGATAGCGCCCAGCGTGGTGCGGTGCCAGCTCTGTTTCTTGCTGTCGCGCAAATCCTTGCCCAGGTCGGCGCTGCGCGCGCGGATGGTGACCTGGTCGGGCGTGCCGCTGTGCTCGGCTTC
>CBFHCK010000460.1:0-1745 GCA_965653955.1 uncultured Spongiibacteraceae bacterium | reverse complement strand
GGTATTTCGTGTCGGCGACCGCGTGCGGATCACGATGGTCAACGGCAACGCCCGCGTCGCCCGCACTTATTGATAAAGCGCGCGGCGGACACAATAAAAAAGCCGGCCTTAGCCGGTTTTTTTATTGCTCGAATTTCTCCGGAATATCATCAATACAACAGATATTTCGCGCGCATTTGCATGAAACGATCGAGCGGATCCTGCCAGCTCGACACAATCGCGCGCGGATCCTCACCGTCTCTGATGGCACTGAGCACCGAGCGCTTACCGATCATGCCGAGTGTATCGCCGAGACGGAATTTATCCGGATACAGCCGATACAGCGCGCTGGTAATTTCGACACCGAGCGCAGGTGCATCGAGCCGATTGCGGTCTTTCAGTACAACCCGCACGCCGCCGCAACGTTGCTTGTGATAAGGGTTATCGAGCGGCGTAAATGTCGTCGCGATAAATTCCACGCCGGCGATTTTGCGTTTGTTCAAATACGCCGCGAGTTTTTTGCTGTCGATCCACGGCGCGCCGAAAATTTCGAAGGGCGATGGTGTGCCGCGACCGACACTGATATTGGCGCCTTCAACCAAAGCAACGCCCGGATACAGCGCTGTCTGCGTTAACGAGCGCAAATTGGGCGAAGGGTTAACCCAGTTCAAGCCCATTTCGTCGTACCAGTCGGTGCGCTGGTAGCCGTTCATTTTGATGACGTGCAGTTTGGCGCCGATACGATTTTCGTTATTGAACATCAGCGCGAGTTCGCCGGGCGTCATGCCGTAACGTATCGGCAGTGGGAAATACGCGGTGAATGAACGGATATTGTCGTCGAGCAGGGGACCTTGCACGCGGTCGCCGCCGATTGGCACCGGGCGGTCGAGCACATAGAAATCGATACCGGCTGCCGAGGCGGCTTCCATCGCATACGCCAGCGTGGTGATGTAGGTGTAGAAGCGCACGCCGATGTCCTGAATATCGAACACCAGCGCATCGAGGCCCTGCAGCATGTCGGGCGTCGGTCGCAGCGTTTTTCCGTACAGGCTGTGTACCGGCAGGCCGGTGGCGGGATCAATCGACGACGCGACTTTCGCATCGACATTGCCGTACAACCCATGCTCGGGACTGAACAGCGCCGCCAGCTGAACGCCGGGAGTGTGCTGCAGCAATTGCACCGCGTGGCGACCGAATGCGTCACGCCCGGAGTGGTTCGTAATCAGACCGACGCGTTTGCCTTTGAGCGGCGCAAATTGCTCGGCGGCGAGCATATCGAGACCGCTGCGCACCGGTGGTACAGCTCCGGCAACTGAATCCATGGCTGGTGGAAGCGTGCTGTCTGATTCGGTAGCGACGCGGTTGATGGCGCTGGCGAGCAGATCGGCAACGCCGCTGCGCAACGGGCCGACATTGCCTTTGTTATCGGGCCCTTTGTTGGCTGGCTCTTTGTTAGTGGGAAAGGTGCGGTTGGTCAGGATAATCGCGAACGTGCGGGTGACCGGATCAATCCACAACGATGTGCCGGTGTAGCCGGTGTGCCCATAGAAACCCGGTGGCACGATGACATTGCCGTCGCTGGTTGGCTGTGCCTCGAGATTCCAGCCAAGCCCGCGCTGACGCTGCTGATTCGGCAGTACCTGCGGCGATGTCATCAGCGCCACCGAATCGGGTTGCAGAATTGTCGTGCTGCGCCTGTTACCCGTTGTGGAGCTGTATTTGTCGCCCGCTAAGGGATAGCTGCCGCCGTTCAGCAGCATGCGCGC
>CBFHCK010000459.1:0-1772 GCA_965653955.1 uncultured Spongiibacteraceae bacterium | reverse complement strand
ATCGGCCTCACGCAGCCGCTGTTTCATGGCGGCGAATTGACCGCGCGGCGTCGTGCGGCCATCGCCGCTTACGACGAAGCTGCGGCTAATTATCGTCAAACGGTGCTGACCGCTTTTCAGGACGTCGCCGATGCATTGACTGCCGTGCAGACGGACGCACGCGCCTTGCAGGCACAGTACGAAGCAACGTCATCGGCGCAAGCGAGCCTGGGTTTGATCGAACGGCAATATGCGCTCGGCAGCGTCAGCTTTTTAAATTTGCTCGATGCGCAACGCCAGTACCAACAGACGCGAATCAATTATTCGCGTGCGCTGGCAAGCCGCTATCAAGATACCGCCGCGCTGTTTCAAGCGCTCGGCGGC
This sequence comes from uncultured Spongiibacteraceae bacterium, assembly GCA_965653955.1. Lineage (GTDB taxonomy): Bacteria > Pseudomonadota > Gammaproteobacteria > Pseudomonadales > CAMLJR01 > CAMLJR01. The sequence goes on along the minus strand of CBFHCK010000459.1, from coordinate 1,409 downwards.
AACTGGGATGAAAGCGCGCTAAGCGCTAATGCGGATGCGCAGAATTCTTCGGCGTCACCGGCCGCCGCTCCCGCTGTAACGCCATCGCAACAACCACAACAACAATTGCAACCGTAAATCGGAGCTCTATTCGCATGAAACGCTGGTTAGTAATGATTGGTTTAGTCGTCGCACTGGTGGTGGTGATCGGCGGCATTTGGGGCTTCAAAACATGGAAGATGGTTGCGGCCTATAAGGCGATGGGCGTTCCGAAACAAACCGTTTCCACAGTGCGCGCCGAGTATCAGGAATGGCGGCCGCAAATTTCCGCGATCGGTAGTTTGCATGCAGCGCGCGGCTCCGATTTGAGCGCTGAAATCGCCGGCACGGTCGACAAAATTCATTTCGAATCGGGCGCCGACGTGAAAGCCGGCACGCTGCTGGTGGAATTACGCGCGGGCGACGATATCGGCCGACTCGAATCGCTGCGCGCCAATGCGCAACTCGCGAAATTGAATTACGAGCGCGCGAAGGCGCAACTCGAAGCGCAGGCTGTCAGTAAAGCAGAAGTCGATGCGCAGGAAGCCAATTTCAAAAGCCTCAACGCGCAGGTGTTGGAGCAGCAAGCCGTGGTCGACAAAAAACGCATCCGTGCGCCATTCGCGGGTCATCTCGGCATTCGCGCTGTCGATCCGGGCCAGTACGTGGCGGCCGGCGACAAACTGGTGACTCTACAAACGCTCGATCCGATTTTTGTCGATTTTTATTTACCGCAGCAAGATCTCTCAAGCATCCGTATCGGACAAAAAGTCGGTGCCGTCAGCGATACCTATTCAGATCTGACATTCAGCGGCGTCATTACGGCGATTGATCCAAAAGTCGATGTCGCAACGCGCAATGTGCAGATTCGCGCGACGTTGCAAAACCCGAAGCGCAAATTGCTGCCTGGAATGTTCGTCAACGTCAGCGTCGATAGCGGCAAAGCGGAAAAGCATCTGACGCTACCGAATACCGCGATCAGCTATAACCCCTACGGTTCGACTGTGTTCGTTCTGCAGCGCGCCCAACCAAAAGCGGCAAACGACGATACGAAAACCACCGCTGCAAAAACTCAACCCGAGAAAACCTCGACTGAGAAAACCGATGGCGATCTCGTTGCACAGCAGATATTCGTTACCACCGGTCCGACCCGCGGCGATCAAATCGCGATTCTGTCTGGCCTCAAGCCAGGCGATACAGTGGTGACCAGCGGCCAATTGAAGCTGAAAAATGGCACCGCAGTTGTCGTTAACAACAACTTTGTGCCGACGAATGATGCTGACCCAAAACCGATTGAAAAATAAACGCGCGGATATTTAGCAATGAACATAACCGATATTTTTATCCGCCGGCCGGTGCTCGCGAGCGTCGTCAGCCTAGTCATTCTGGTG
>CBFHCK010000458.1:0-1778 GCA_965653955.1 uncultured Spongiibacteraceae bacterium | reverse complement strand
GTTGTGATCGCCAACGCCAGCGCAGCCACGCAATTTTCTGCGACTAACGAACTGCCGTTGAAATCGATTCGCGGCCAGATTACGCATGTGCCTGCGAAGTATCTGGCGCAAACGCCGGCGACGGTAATCTGCCACGAAGGTTATCTAACACCATCGCTCAGCGGTGCGACGATCGGCGCCACATTCAATCTTCGCGATAACGAACCAGGCGTGCGCGCCGATGATCATCTGCATAATCTGCAGACGCTGCATGCCGCGTTGCCATCGGTATTGGCGCAGCCGCCGACGACTATCGATTGCGCAGCATTGCAAGGCCGCGTCGGCTTTCGCTGCACCACGCCGGATTATTTGCCGATCGTCGGAGCCGTGCCCGATACCGATGAAATGCGCCTCCGTTTTGCCGTGCTGGCCAAAAACGCTCAGCGGGTGATTGCCAAACCGGGTGCCTATATACCCGGCCTATATGTGAATGTCGGCCATGGCTCGCGCGGGTTGACCTCGACTCCGCTCTGCGCCGAACTGCTCGCTGCGCATATTTGCAACGAGCCGCGCCCGCTGCCGCGTGATTTGATGCAAGCGCTATCGCCGGCGCGCTTTGCGATCCGTAAGCTGATTCGCGGCTGAGCTACACTTGAGGCCCACTGCCCATGCTCCACACTTTGAACGCCGACTAAAAACATAATGGAGAACAATCATGCTCACGTCTTACAGCATCAGCGATGAAACCGGCCTCGACAGCGTGCATAACTTTTACGAGCACATGGTGTTCGAGGAAATCGGCCGCCAGTTGCAGGATGCCAGCGCCGACCATAGTTTCATTGCCGATGTCGCCTGCGTCGCGCTCAACCATCTGCCACCGCGCTACATTCGCCACCATGTCGATATGGCGTTTTATTTATCGCCGAAAGAAAGCCAGGAAATGGAAACTAAAGTGGCTAACGCAGTCCGCGACGCCATTGTTCTCGTGACACATCGCGGTGGCCAACGCAGTTGATCGCGGACGCCGTTTCATGCCTGATGCGCGCGGCTTATCGAAAGCGTTAGCCAGTCAGAAGCTCCGACTGGGCTTGGGCTTTGCGCTATGGCTGTGCTCGTGCGCATACGCCGCACCGCTTATCGAATACACCGTGATCGAACGTTATACCCACCCGAACCAATCGTTCACGCAAGGCCTGGAGCTTCACGGCGATACCGTATACGAAAGCAGCGGCCAATACGGGGGCTCGTATATCGCGCGCTGGCAGTTGAAAGGTACGCAAATCGACAAGTGGCAACCGTTGCCCACCGCAATGTTCGGTGAGGGGCTGACGGTGCTTGGTGAGCGCATTTATGTACTGACATGGCGTGAACGAACGGCACTGATTTTCGATAAGAATTCGCTGCAGCCAATCGGTCAATTCGATTTTGCCGGTGAAGGCTGGGGCCTGACCAATGACGGCCGTCACCTGATCGCGAGCAATGGCAGCGATACACTGCGTTTCATCGATCCGCAGTCGCAAAAGATCAGCTCGGAGATCAACGTCACCGACGCCGGCAAATCGGTGACGCAATTAAATGAACTCGAATGGTTGCCGGCAACCGGTAAGAGACCCGCGCGCATTCTCGCCAATATCTGGCAGACCGATACGATTGTCGCAATTGACCCACGCAGCGGCGTGGTCACCGCCAAGCTCGACATGCGCAAGCTTTATCCCAGCGGCCAGCGTTCACCCAGCGCTGATGTTCTCAACGGCATCGCCTTCGATGCGCGCGATAACACACTTCTACTCACCGGCAAA
>CBFHCK010000457.1:0-1779 GCA_965653955.1 uncultured Spongiibacteraceae bacterium | reverse complement strand
ATTCGCTAAGCGCCTGCGTGGCTGATAACACCACCGGAAAGGATCGTAAAGATCTTGCACGATGGATTTTTGCATCTATGGCAACTCATCCAGAAATGGAGCGCCATTCAAGCATAACGGCAGCCGATCGCGAGGAACTCGATAAAAGCCTCGCTACTATAGTCACGAAATTATTAACGGAAAATTGTAAGGCCGAAACTAAACTCGCTTACGAGAAAGAAGGCAACGCGGCGCTAGAAACGGCTTTCCGAGTTTTTGGTGAGCTTGCAATGCAGGAACTGATGTCTAACTCGACGGTTAAATCAACATTTGAAAAATATGCTGTGTATTTAGATCAGAAAAAATTTGAAGCTACTTTTTCAAGTAAATGATCTTAGTAGCAGAGCGCAATAACCGAAGGGCATTGCGCCGTTTTTGAAATTCGGAAATTCGGCGTATTACGCCTGCGGCTAATGCGCCCTACGAATTACGTTTTTGCGCAAAAACAATCCTGAGTATGATCATCCACCATCCCAACCGCCTGCATATACGCGTACATAATCGTTGAGCCGACAAACGTCATGCCGCGCTTTTTCAAATCTTTCGATAACGCGTCGGATTCGGGTGAGGTAGTGCGGAAATCGTCGGGCGATTTCGGGCGGCGAATTTGCGGGTTGCCGCCGACAAAATTCCACACGTATTCATCGAACGAGCCGAATTCTTTTTGTATCGCGCGAAATGCAATCGCATTCTTGCGCGTACTGAACACTTTCAAGCGGTTGCGAATAATATCGCCGTCGAGCAGCAGTGCTTCCAACTTCTCATCGGTCATGCGTGCGACTTTCACGACGTCGAAATTGTGGAAGGCTTTGCGATAACCATCGCGACGCTTGAGAATGGTTTCCCAGCTTAAGCCAGCTTGCGCGCCTTCCAGGATTAGCATTTCAAATAGCAGACGATCGTCGTGTACCGGTACGCCCCATTCAGTGTCGTGGTAGTGCTGATAAAACGGTTTTACGTTCGCCGCCCACGTGCAGCGCTTTATATTCTCGGCCATGTTTAAATTCTTTTTATTTATCAGTTTCCACCATCGGTCGATAGCGCTTCGACGCAATGATACGGCAATACGCAATTATTTTCGGTATCGGTAATCGCTTCGATACGGATAATCGGTGCTGACGAAATCACGCTGCCAAACAACGTGGCAAAAGCGGTGTCGGCTGCATCGCGACCAGTGCCGAGGCGTACAAAACCCATCGGTATCGCGACGCCGGATGCATCGAAGATATACCAGCGATCGCTCAGATACACTTCGACATATGCGTGAAAATCGGTGGGGCCGAGCGCCGCATCGGCGCCGTAATCGATACCGGTCGCGAAGCGCGCTGGAATATTTACTGCGCGACACAACGCAATCATTAAATGCGCGAAGTCACGACATACGCCGACTTGATCGACCAGCGTATCCACCGCCGATGTGCTCGCATTCGACGCGCCCGATGTGAACGTCACATGCTGCTGTACCCAATCCTGAATCGCGCGGACGCGCGAATAACCTTGTTGCAAATGCCCGAACTCGCGAATCGCTAATTTATGCAGCCGATCCGATTGGCAATAACGGCTTGGGTAAATGTATTGCAACACCGAGCCGGGTAAGCGTGCGACAGGCACTTCCATTACTTGCGCCGGCGCGGTCATGAAATGGGTTAACGCGACCGTTGCGGAATATTGCACTTTCAATGGGCCGGCGTTTCCATGCTGCCGCAAGTAGCGATTACCACTGTCGGGCGCGCGATAAAT
>CBFHCK010000456.1:0-1792 GCA_965653955.1 uncultured Spongiibacteraceae bacterium | reverse complement strand
TCATGAATTTTTTGTAACAAAACAAATTCATAGTTTTGTTTTCTTGAAGTGATTATTGCGACGTAACGATACGAGCGTCGAGTTAAATTTCGGTAACACTCGTGTGACGAGGGAATGACGAAAACGCAGAAGTCAGATAGGCCAGCCAATCGGCATGCACCGATGTTTATCCAGCAAGGCTCGGTATTCGTTTGGATCTTTATCGAAACGATGGGCTGCTGATCTGTCGCTGGGCAGTAAGCGGTCGGCAAGACGTGACACCCAGAACCGTAGCGCGGCGATGGCCAGAATTTCCGGCCAAAGCCGACGTTCGATCGGCGTTGGAATGCGAATGCTTTGATATCCGGCGGTTAGCGAATGCACGCGTTCGGCTTGATCCAGTGCCCCAGGCGATAGGCACCAATCATTGGCACTCACCGCCAGATCGAACATCAAAGCCCCGGTGCCCGCGCTGAAAAAATCGATGATCGCGGTCAGTTCGTTACCGTCGAATAGCGCATTGTCGCGAAACAGATCGCCATGAATTACTGCGGTCGGCAGCTGTGTATGCGTCTCGGCAAATGCCGACAGTCTCGATAACTCGCGATTTAGCAGATCGCGGTCACGGCCTTGAAGCCGATCAAGCAGCTGTATTCCAGTTGCGTTTACCCATTTGAGGCTGCGATGTCCTTCGTGACTGAAGCCGGCATGCTGTGTCGATAAATGACATTGCGCCAATGCCCGACCGACCGCATGGCACTGTGCCAATGTCGGTTGATCTGGATGTTTGCCGCGGGCTTTTGGGACAACCAGCGCGGGCTTTCCCTTTATCGATACGACGCGATTACCGCTCCGCGTTGCTACCGGTGGCGGCACCGGCGCGCCATCGCTGCTCAATCGGTTGGTAAGCGCGGCAATAAACTCCAGCTCTGATCTGGATACCGTTTCGGCGATAGTAAGCACAAACTCTTTCGGTGTGGCGCTGGCGTCCGATACAAAAGTCAGGAAATACGTCGTGTTTTCGATTCCCGCTTCGACGCCGCGCGCCGCCACCAACCGGCCCAGTTGTAGCGGTGCCAGCGCCTCGGCAAGTTCGGGAATTTCCAGTCGGGTGTAAACGGCCATCGATGCGTCCTGAATCCAATAAGCTGGTGGTACACTTTGCCGCCATTCGCCACCAATACCAAAGCCGCAAATGACCCAGCCTCTCCCGCTCGTCCTCGTCGACGGCTCTTCTTATTTATACCGCGCATTCCACGCGCTGCCGCCGCTCAATAACTCAAAGGGTCAGCCCACGGGTGCGGTCAAAGGCGTCATCAGTATGTTGCGCCGGTTGCAGAAAGATTACCCCGGCAGCCCGATGGCCGTGGTGTTCGATGCAAAAGGCAAAACTTTCCGCGACGAGTTGTTCGATAAATACAAAGCGCATCGCCCGCCGATGCCGGACGAGTTGCGGGCGCAGATCGAGCCGATCCACAAACTGGTTCGTGCGATGGGGCTGCCGTTGCTGATCGTCGACGGTGTCGAGGCCGACGATGTCATTGGCACCCTCGCCTGTAGCGCCGCCGCACTGGCTCATCCTGTGGTCATTTCCACCGGCGATAAGGATATGGCGCAGTTGGTGAATACTCACATCACGCTCGTCAACACAATGACCAATACCGTGCTCGACGAAGCCGGCGTGCTCAACAAGTTTGGCGTACCGCCGAATTTGATAATCGACTATCTGGCATTGGTCGGTGACAGCAGTGACAACATTCCCGGCGTCAGCGGTGTGGGAGAGAAAACAGCGGTGCCGTTGCTGACCGAAATT
>CBFHCK010000455.1:0-1801 GCA_965653955.1 uncultured Spongiibacteraceae bacterium | reverse complement strand
CTTTCCGAATCACGGCGCCCCCGATGTTCAACGAAATTCCCCGCCAACGCCCCACTACGCCGCTGCTCGATGCGATCGACAGCCCGCGCGACCTGCGCGCGCTGCCGGAGGCGGAGCTGCCGCAACTGGCGGAAGAACTGCGCGAGTTTCTGCTGTACACGGTCGGTCAGACCGGCGGGCATTTCGGCGCGGGGCTCGGCGTGGTCGAGCTGACCGTTGCGCTGCATTACCTCTACAACACCCCGGACGACCGCGTGGTCTGGGATGTCGGCCACCAAACCTATCCGCACAAAATTCTAACCGGCCGTCGCGAGCGCATGGCGACGATGCGCCAGCTCGACGGCCTTGCCGCGTTTCCGAAGCGCGATGAAAGCGAGTACGACACGTTCGGCGTCGGCCATTCGAGCACCAGCATTAGCGCCGCGCTGGGTATGGCGATCGCCGCGAAACACGAAGCGCGCGGACGCAAAACCGTCGCGGTGATCGGCGATGGCGCGATGACCGCCGGCATGGCGTTCGAAGCGCTGACGCACGCCGCGCATTGCGGCACCGACATGCTCGTCATCCTCAACGACAACCAGATGTCGATCTCGCACAACCGCGGCGGCCTCAACACGTATTTCTCAAAAATCTGGGCGTCGCGCGCGTACAACAGCCTGCGCTCCAACAGCAAAAAAGTGCTGTCGAAAATTCCGCCGGCGTGGGAATTCGCGAAACGCATCGAAGAGAGCATGAAAGGCTTCGTCGCACCGGCGACGCTGTTCGAAGAACTCGGTTTCAACTACGTCGGTCCGATCGACGGCCACGACCTGCCGATTCTGATCGAAACCATTCGCAACATGCGCGAGCTGCCCGGCCCGCTGCTGCTGCACATCATCACGCAGAAAGGCAAAGGATTTGCGCCGGCAGAGAACGATCCGGTCGGCTATCACGCGCTGTCGAAGCTTGAGCCGCAAGTGCCGTCGCCTGCACCGGCGACGAAAAAAACCAAAGGCCCAAAATATCAGGACGTATTCGGCCAGTGGCTGTGCGATATGGCCGAGCGCGACACGCGCCTGATCGGCATCACACCGGCGATGTGCGAAGGCTCCGGCATGGTCGAGTTTTCGCAGCGTTTTCCCGAGCGTTTTTACGATGTCGCCATCGCCGAGCAGCACGCGGTCACGCTGGCGGCCGGGATGGCCTGCGATGGTTTGAAGCCGGTCGTTGCGATTTATTCGACGTTTCTACAGCGCGCTTACGATCAACTGATTCACGATGTCGCGCTGCAAAATCTCGATGTGTTGTTCGGCATCGATCGCGCCGGGCTCGTCGGTGAAGATGGCCCGACGCATGCGGGCGCGTTCGATCTCAGCTTTCTGCGCTGCATTCCGAATATGGTCGTCATGGCGCCATCCGATGAAAACGAAACGCGGCAGATGCTATACACCGGTTTCATCCACAAAGGCCCGGCGGCGGTGCGCTATCCGCGCGGCACCGGTCCGAATGTGACGATTGCGAAAGACATGACCGCCCTGCCGATCGGCAAAGGCATCGTGCGGCGCGAAGGCAAACAAATCGCACTGCTGAATTTCGGCACATTGCTGACGAATGCATTGGCCGCTGCGGAAAAATTGAACGCGACCGTAGTCGATATGCGCTTCGTCAAACCGCTCGATACCGAGTTGCTCGCGGCGATGGCCGCGCAGCACGATCTGTTGGTGACGCTCGAAGAAAATACGATTCAGGGCGGGGCTGGCAGCGCGGTTGCCGAACATTTCAATGCGGTCGGGCAAACGATCAATCTGCTGCAACTCGGTCT
>CBFHCK010000454.1:0-1823 GCA_965653955.1 uncultured Spongiibacteraceae bacterium | reverse complement strand
ACGTGGAATGGAATCAGCGCAAGCGCAGCATGATCGAAATCGCCGAACGCTTTTTCCTGCCACGCGAAACGGCAATGCTCAAGGAACTAAAACCGGATGAGCAACACGCACGCTTTTTTCAATGGTGGACGATCAAGGAAAGTTACGTGAAAGCGCTCGGCAGCGGGATCGCAGGCGCACTATCCGGCACTGAAATAGAAACGGTGGCGCTGGATCGCATCGCGTTGCGATTAACCGATAACGCCAGCTGCGACGCTGATGTGCACTGTTGGCAGTATGCATTGGCGACGAATTACGAAATGGCGATAACGCTCATTGCTGCGCAGCCGTGCAATAGCGCACCGCAGATTCGTGCCTACATACCGCAACGCACGGCAACGATAGACATTCAACCGATGCTGAAGTTGACCGGCAGTAATTGATCGACGGGCGCACATTGCATTAATCGTTTTCATACCACAGCAATACCGCCACGATACCCAAACCGAGCCAGATCGCGATAACAGCCGCAGCACCCATATTGCTGCGCGGACGCGCGATTGCCGTTGCGGCTTTTTGTCGGGCTTCAACTAGAACCACTGGCGGCAGCCAGCGCAAAACCGCCCAGAGACATATCGGCACCAGCAACACATCATCCAGGTAGCCCAGTACTGGAATAAAATCCGGAATAAGATCGATGGGGCTAAGCGCGTATGCCGCGACGATCAACGCAAAAATTCGCAGGGCCATCGGAGTGCGCGGATCGCGCGCGGCGAAATACACCGCTACTACGTCACGCTTAATGCTATGCGCCCAACGCTTTAGACTCTCGATGAATCGCACTTAAAAACTCGAACCCGGTTGTTTTAAAAATTCGATTTCTTCGGGTGTTGATACACGACCCAATATTTCATTGCGATGCGGATAACGACCGAAGCGATCGATGATCGCTTTGTGTTTCAATTCGAAATCGTAATTTTCGGCAATGCCGTTGTCGCGAAATAAATCTTCCGCAATCTGATGAATTCGCTTCGACTCGCTATGCATGAACGGCATATACAGAAAACTGCGCTCGACAGCCGTCAGCGATTTTTCTGCGCCACGTTCGATACCTTCTTGTGCCAATGCCAAAGCCATAGTGTCGTTAGCGAATGCCTGCGGCGTATTGCGGAATATATTTCGCGAAAATTGATCGAGCACAATAATTTCTGCCAAGCGGCCTTTCGGTTCTCTGCGCCATGTGAAAAGTTCGCACCGCGATGCACGTTGATGCAGCTCACCGAAGCGTTGGCGAATTTCGCGATCAAACTCAGCGTCGACCGCCCACCACATGGAAGGCTGGATTTCGCTGAACCAGAAGTCGAGTACATCGCTATGCATACTCATCACCTCGTCTTAACTCCGTGCTTGATAGCGACGTTCGATCTTCGCAATTTCTACCGAATACGATGCATACCAATTTTTTAGCGCGTCATTTTGCGCTGCTGCATGCTCTGCATTCTGTCTCCAGCGCAAGATATCGTCTTCGCTATGCCAGTACGATAATGCGATTTCGCGAACACCTTCGCTGATTGCTTCGAACGCCACGCAGTTAAATTGTTCGAGTGCCGTCTTGCGCAACAGCTCGGCCGTTTCGAAATACCGATCGTCCAACGATTTCGCCGTCGCCTTGAAAATCACTACATACATAATCGACCTCAGCTTTCATCTGGAATGAGAGCAAGCAAATCCGTAGTGCCAACATCGAGCCCGGCCTGTGACAATAAAGTGGTTATCTGACGGCACAATCCTCTCCTTTTGCAGACACGCATTTATAGCCAGTCGGTTTCGATTTCGGTGGTTAC
>CBFHCK010000453.1:0-1833 GCA_965653955.1 uncultured Spongiibacteraceae bacterium | reverse complement strand
GACTTTCTGCATCGCAATGGCAGATTGTTCGGCAGCAATGGCCATCCGATCATTAACGATACCGGCCTGGCCGCACTCACGCTGCTGGTCGCCGAGTCCGATCCAAAACAGAAAGATGTATTGATTCGTCTGATCATGAATATGCTTTATGTCGACAGCGACACGAAATCGAAGGACACACCATGACCACGCTGATACGCGGCTCTTTCCCTCACACACGCATGCGTCGTATGCGCGCTGCCGATTTTTCGCGGCGCATGATGCGCGAAAATGTCCTAACGCCGAACGATCTGATTTATCCGGTGTTCGTGCTGGAAGGCAATAATCAGCGCGAGTCGATCGCGTCGATGCCGGGTATCGAGCGGCTCAGCATCGATTTATTAGTCGCCGAAGCGAAACTGCTGCACGCGCTCGGTGTACCGGCGCTGGCGTTGTTTCCGGTGACGCCGCCGCGCGCAAAGTCATTACTTGCGGAAGAAGCGTACAACCCGAACGGTCTCGCACAGCGCGCGGTAATGGCGATCAAAGACGCGGTGCCGGAACTCGGCGTGATTACCGATGTTGCGCTCGATCCGTTCACGACGCACGGGCAGGACGGCATCATCGATGAAAACGGTTATGTGCTGAACGACATCACGCTCGAAATCCTGTGCAAGCAGGCGTTGTCGCACGCACAGGCCGGTGCGGATATCGTCGCGCCATCCGACATGATGGACGGCCGCATTCGCGCCACGAGAGACCTGTTAGAGCGCGAAGGTTTCGTCAATACGCGCATTCTTGCTTACTCGGCAAAATACGCTTCGAGCTATTACGGCCCGTTCCGCGATGCAGTCGGTTCGTCGGGCAATCTGAAAGGCGCGGATAAATACAGCTATCAAATGGACCCTGCGAATAGCGATGAAGCGCTGCACGAATGCGCGCTCGATCTCGCCGAAGGCGCGGACATGATCATGATCAAACCCGGAATGCCGTACCTCGACATCGTGCGTCGCGTGAAGGATGAACTCGCCGCGCCGACATTCGCCTATCAGGTCAGCGGTGAATACGCGATGCATATGGCGGCGATTCAAAACGGCTGGCTCAACGAAAATGCGGTGATGATGGAATCGCTGCTGGCATTTAAACGTGCGGGCGCCGATGGCATTCTCACGTACTTCGCGAAACGCGCCGCGCAATTAATGAATGGTTGAAATCACTTGAATCAAGCCGCTGTTATCGACAACGCCAATTCGCCTTTTCGCGACGATGCCAAAGTCATCGGCCTGGTTGGCCTCGGCCATGCGATCAGTCATTTTTCGCAATTGGTATTACCACCGCTGTTTCCGTTGTTGAAAACCGATTTTGGTATCAGCAATGTGCAGCTCGGCGTAATCATGGCTGCCTTCTTCATTGTGTCTGGAATCGGTCAGGCGCTGGCGGGGTTTCTGGTCGATCGTGTCGGCGCGCGCGGTGTATTGTTCGCGGGCATCGCAATTATTGGCTTGGCAATTTTTGGCGTGGCGTTATCGCAAAATTATATTTCGCTCGTTATTTGCGGAGCACTGCTCGGCCTCGGCAATTGTATTATAAGCCGTATACACACTTTCCAGGCGTGCTCCTTCAACCACTCGGACATCTCTCCGCAAAACACTCCCGACGTGCATCCTGCAGCGTCGCAACGCAGTCCGGGCCGATGACCCGTCGTGCGTGCCGGTCGGGTTGACCCGGCAAAGAGGCGGAAGGATAGCGGCAGGCCCGGGGCGAGACAAGCGCGACAGCATTCAGCCGGCGTCGGCGCGGGCCGCCGGCGGGGCGGCGAGCGCGAGACGATCGCCGGCCCGCGCCACGGTATAG
>CBFHCK010000452.1:0-1842 GCA_965653955.1 uncultured Spongiibacteraceae bacterium | reverse complement strand
TGCATATTTTTTTGAATGATGTGCTCGGATTCGTAATCGAGCGCGCTGGTGGCTTCGTCGAAAATCAGGATGCGAGGATTGGTGATGAGTGCGCGCGCAATCGCGATGCGTTGACGCTGACCGCCCGACAAGCTGGCGCCGTGCTCACCCACCATCGTGTCGTAGCCTTCGGATAATTCCAGAATAAATTCATGCGCGCCGGCGAGCTTGGCTGCATGCATGACCGCCTCAAGCGGTGCGCCCGGATCGGCGAGCGCGATGTTTTCGCGGATCGTGCGATTGAACAGCACGTTCTCTTGCAGCACGACGCCAATCTGACGGCGCAGCGATGACGGATCGGCCAGCGCGAGATCCATACCATCGACGAGCACACGACCACGTTCTGGACTATATAAGCGCTGTACCAGCCGTGTCAGTGTGCTTTTACCGGAGCCCGAGCGTCCGACAATGCCGATCGATTCGCCCGCCTGAATCGTTAGCGAAATATCGCGCAGGATTTCCGAACCATCCGGCCGATAACGAAAACTGACTTTGTCGAATTCGATATGGCCCTTCAATGGCGGCAAGGTGCTGCGGTTGTTGTTGGCGAGTTCGGTGCGCGTATTCAGGATATCGCCGAGGCGCTGCACCGAAATCCCGGTTTGCTGAAAGTCAGTCCACAATTGCGCGAGGCGCATGATCGGTTGCGCCACACGCCCCGCCAGCATATTGAAAGCGATTAACTGGCCGACGCTCAGATCACCGCCGATCACCAGATGCGCGCCAAGCCAGAGCGTCACCGCCGTAACGATTTTGCCAACCAAGCCCACCGATTCACGCGCGACTGTGCCAAGTGTCGCCGTCCGAAAACCGGCCGCAATATACGCGGCCATCTGGTTATCCCAGCGCCGGGTCATCTGCGGTTCGACCGCCATCGCTTTTACGGTATCGATGGCCGACACCGTCTCGACCAGGAAGGATTGGTTTTCCGCACCGCGATTGAATTTTTCATTCAGGCGCACGCGCAACAAGGGCGTGATGCCGACCGAAATCAGCACATAGAGCGGCAGCGATATTAATACGACCAATGTCAGCCAGCCGCTGTAAAACAACATCACCGCAATAAAGACGACCGAGAAAAATACGTCGAGAATTAATGTCAGCGTATTGCCGGTGAGAAAGTTGCGAATGTTTTCCAGCTCACGTACGCGCGCGACGGAATCGCCCACGCGCCGCGCCTGAAAATAACCGAGCGGTAAGGCCAGCAAATGCCGGAAGAGGCGCGAGCCGAGTTCCACGTCGATACGGCTGGTCGTATGCGCGAAGACGTAACTGCGTAGCCCGCTGAGTACCGTTTCAAAAATGGAAACCGCGACCAAGCCAACCGCAATTACATCCAATGTGGAATAGCCGCGATGCACCAGCACCTTGTCCATCACTACTTGAAAGAACAGCGGTGTGATCAAGCCAAACAACTGCAAGCCAAACGACACCAGCAACACTTCGCCGAGCAGCTTGCGGTATTTGACGATGGCGGGAATGAACCAGGTGAAATCGAACTTCGATAACTCACCCGCCATCGAGGCGCGCGACGTAAATAACATCAGCTCGCCGGTCCAGCGGGTATTTAATTCCTCCGGCGACAGTTGTTGCGGGCGTTGTGCACGCGGATCGTGAATCAACACCTTTTCGTCATCGACGCGCGCGATGATGAAAAATACTCCTTCGGTATCGATGGCAATGGCGGGTAATGGCGTGCGATCGAGCCGTGTCGCATCGGTACGCACCGACTTCGCTTTCAGCTCCAGCTTTTTTGCCGCCAATAAAATATCGGTCTTGCTGAAAGGCGCACCGTCCGGCTGA
>CBFHCK010000451.1:0-1843 GCA_965653955.1 uncultured Spongiibacteraceae bacterium | reverse complement strand
TGATTTACACCTTCATATTTATACGCTCATGGGTTCCGCGCGCGTCGCAGGCAGCAAAGCGCAACGATAATTCCGCATAACGACAAAATTGGCCACGAACCGAAGCGCGCATAAGGGGTCAAGCCGCTGAAGCCTTCGATCGAGCCGGTAAGTACGGTGCGCTCGAATTGCGGTGCGCGCGCGGCGATGCGGCCTTTTTCATCGATGATTGCGGTGACGCCGTTGCCGGTCGATCGAACCATATAGCGGCCGAGTTCGAGCGCGCGCATCTGCGCCATCTGCAAATGTTGGAGCGGGCCGATCGAATGGCCGAACCATGCATCATTGCTGAGTGTGAGCAGTACATCGGCGCGGGCATGCCGCACCAGATCGCCGTACACGACTTCGTAACATATATAAGGAGCGAAGGTCAGGTTGCCCGCGCGCAACGGTGGCTGGTGCGAAGGACCTGCCTGAAAATCCGACATCGGCAAATCGAAAAACTGGATCAGACCGCGCAGATATTTTTCGAGAGGGACGTATTCGCCGAACGGCACCAGATGTTGTTTGTGATAAACCCCTTCGCCGACCCCAAGTGCGACTGCACTGTTATAGATACCGCCCTCGGGGAGCTCGCGACTGGGTGGAATGCGAAACGGCACGCCCGCAATAAGAGCGTGTTGCGAGTATGCGGCATTGGCAGCAACAGCATCGAAAAATGGTTGAACGACATCGTAAAACGCAGGGATTGCCGCTTCGGGCCAGAACACGATATCGGCCTGCGCCCAATACGGCGCGCTCATCCCGCTATAAAGATCGAGCGTACTGCGCAAGGCGCCGGGCTCCCATTTCACCGATTGCGGAATATTCGCTTGTACCAGTGCGATATTCGCCGTGGTTTTGGTTGAGGTCGTCCATGCGATCGGTTGCAGTAAAAGTCCCGCCAACCATAAACCGATGCTAATCGCGAGCGGCAATATGGCCCGTATTTTTGATGTGCGGAAATTCGCCATCATCATCGACAACGCAGCGGCGGTTAACGCCACGACAAAGCCGATGGTGAAGATTCCACCAACCGGAGCCCAGCCGCTGAGTGGATTCGTTAGATGCGCGTAGCCAACATACAACCACGGGAATCCGGTGAGTAACCAATAGCGAATCCATTCCCACAATATCCACCACGCAGCAAAACCCAGCCAGCGGCCGAACGATGTGTCGCGAATCCAGCGTACATAGCCGTAACCCAGTCCCGCATGCATCAACGCAAGCAGCAAACAAAATGCGCCGGTCAGAAATCCCGCTAGTAATGGCGATGCAGAGCCGTAATCGTGAATGCTGACGTAAACCCACGAGATGCCGCTGACGAATAGGCCAACACCGAATAGCCAGCCGTGTATTAGCGCTTGACGGGCGGTGGCCCGCTCAAGCACTTGATGCAATAGCAGCAGTGCGACAACAGAGAGCGGCCATAACGAAAATGGTGCGAGCGATAAGGTAATCAGTACCCCGCTAAACGCACTTATTAATGAAAAGATGCTGTTTCGAGAAAAAATATTTTTGATGATCATCGGTTGCTCAAGGGCATGAATGCACTGGCGCTAAAAAATTTAGTCGGAATTATTTACATTTTTTCGTCGCGCGACTTTAAAGGTTTTTGTAATTAGACGCTATCGCTGCGTAAAAAATTAGCAATAAATGTTTAGCTTTGGTGCATGCAATAAAAATAGGCAACGTGATTTTGCATCGATATTTAATTAATGAAAATTTTGCCGAAGATTTCTGCAAACTTACAAATAACAAATTTTTAAAAAAAGATATAAAGCAGAGGTTTTAAAAGAATTCTTTTTTTTAAGTATGAAACAAG
>CBFHCK010000450.1:0-1860 GCA_965653955.1 uncultured Spongiibacteraceae bacterium | reverse complement strand
TACCCGGCTAGGCGCATCACCATTAACCTTGCCCCAGCCGAACTTCCAAAAGATGGCACCCATTACGACCTGCCGATCGCGTTAGCTATCCTCGTCAGTAGTGGTCAATTGCGCCAAGAGGAAGTTGACGATGCGGTTTTCGCTGGCGAATTGGCACTTGATGGTAGTCTGCGCCCCATACGCGGCGCAATCACTATGGCCGAAACAGCCAAAAAAGCGGGGCTTTCTACAATCTTTTTGCCGACAGCCAACACGCAGCAAGCCGGTTTAGTAGAAGGTATTACAATCATTGGCGTCGATTCCCTTAAATCGCTCTTTCTTCATCTTAAGCGCGAGGTGAAGCTTTCTCCTTGCGTCGTTACCGCTAGCCCACCTAAATCAGCAACTCCAGACTCCCCCACTCTTGATGATATTCATGGACAAGAACAAGCTAAACGCGCGTTGGTTATCGCTGCCGCAGGACACCACAACATCCTTCTTACCGGCTCGCCCGGTGCCGGAAAGACCATGCTCGCACGAGCGCTGACCGGACTCCTGCCCAAACTGTCCCCCGTTGAGCAGATCGCTGTCACAAAACTTCATAGCCTCGCGGGCGAAGTCATTGACGACGCCGTAACAGATCGACCCTTTCGGTCACCCCACCATACCGCAAGCCGCGTAGCGCTTATTGGCGGTGGCTCACGACCAAAACCCGGCGATGTCAGCCTTGCCCATCTTGGCGTGTTATTCCTAGATGAGCTGCCCGAGTATCCACGCACGACGCTTGAAGCACTGCGCCAGCCGCTAGAAGATAAGAAAATCACCGTCAGCCGTGCCGGCGGCCATGCATCGTACCCTGCAGATTTTATGCTTGTCGCCACCATGAATCCCTGCCCCTGCGGATTCTACGGTGATTCCGCGCGCGAATGCACGTGCAGTAGCACGCAGATCCTAGCGTATCAAAAGCGCCTATCGGGTCCATTTTTAGACCGTATCGATCTCGTCGTTACTGTCTCGCGCGTTCCAAACGACACGCTTCTTACTGCGAATACGTTGAATAAAAATCAACATTCAGATGCTATAAACATAATCACTTTAGCCAGCGAAAAACAGCATAACAGGTATAAAAGTAGTATCAAAAACAACAGCAACTTATCCAATCGTGACCTTAAGACACATTTGGCACTCTCCCCTGACGTCCGCCAACTTCTCGCGACAGCTACCGAACGGCTAAATCTCAGCGCACGCAGCTATTTTAAAGTCATCAAAGTCGCCCGCACGATCGCTGACCTGGAAGAGTCGGAAGTCATCACGGTCGCACATATCAGCGAAGCGCTGCAATATCGTCAAAGCACTTGAACCTCTGGCGCTAATCTGATAGAATAGTCAACGAGTAACGCTTAAAAATTGCAGACTCGAAAAGGAGACACGCAATCAACCAATCAATTCGTATCAACGAGTCAATCCGCTCCAAGGAACTTCGAGTAATCGGTTCCGACGGAGAACAGCTCGGCATCATGAGTCGCAACGATGCGCTCAAGGCCGCCGAAGAAGCAGGAGTTGACCTCGTTGAGATTTCACCGAATGCCGCGCCGCCTGTAGCGAAAATCGTCGACTGGGGTAAATACCAATACCAGAAGATGAAAGAGCAACAGAAGAATCGCAAGAGCAGCAAAGCGAGTGAGCTGAAACAAATGCGTTTCGGTCTCAAAATTGGCTCTGGCGATCTGGACATTAAACTTCGAAAAATTCGAGGTTTTCTCGCAGCCGGACACAAGGTGCGAATCCAAATTTTCTATCGTGGCCGCGAAATGGCTCACAAGGAACTTGGATACGAAATGATCGACAAGATTGTCGCGCTTCTCGAAGACGATGCGATTC
>CBFHCK010000449.1:0-1874 GCA_965653955.1 uncultured Spongiibacteraceae bacterium | reverse complement strand
GAAATCAGCGCATCTTCTACAAGAATGACGCAGCCAACTCTCGAATCCAGATTGGCTGCAAGCTCGCGCAAATTGCCACACACGCGCGCATCTATGCCGCTTTCTGTCAGCAGAGTGAGTGCAAGTTTCGCATCGACCTCGTTGGGCGACACGATGTAAGTCAACGGATTAATAACTCACTCCAGGCATCAATGGCATTTCTAGCGACCGCCGCCTAAATAACTCGGCACGCCGGTAAGCACGCCTTGAAATTCAGTCAGCGCTGGCCCAACGATAACGCCGTTATGCTGCATCGTCAGTTCACGCACAGTGGTTTCGTGAGCGCCGCTGCGCTTTTTGATAATTGAGATGGCTTTGCGAATATTGCCCAGCGCTTCGAAGAAACGGGTAATGATTACGCTATCCGCCAGATAACTGACATCCACCGGCGTCCCCATCGGACCGATGAGTCCATGCTGGGCAAGAATCATAACCGTCATTGCGCCTTGTTGATTTAAATACGAAAGTAATTCATGCAAATGCAGATGAAGAAATTCTTCGTCCGGCATTGCATTGATGTAGCCATTCAAACTATCGAGAACAACCACGCGCGTTTCCTCGCGCTCCACAGCTTCGCGAATTCGGAATGCGAGTTCGCCGGGTGAAATACTGGCGGGATCAACTTGGTCGATGGTGATGCGCCCAGACTCGATATACGGAAGCAAATCGATGTTCATGTCGCGTGCACGTTGCAGTAATGTCATTCGCGATTCATCGAACACATAATATTTAACCGATTCTCCACGCGCGGCGGCGGCGTGAGCAAACATCGATGCAATAGTGGATTTACCACTGCCCGCAGGACCGATAAAAAGATTGCTGGTGCCGAAATGCAAACCCCCGCCGAGCAATTTATCCAGCTGCGTGTTGCCGCTGGAAGCGCAGCTTTTTGCGAATTCCGCGTGAAAATCCTTAGCGATTAACCGCGCAAAGACATGCAATCCGCCTGTTTTTATGACGAAGTCGTGATTCCCTTCGCGAAACTTTACGCCGCGCATTTTGGTGACGGCGAGCGAGCGTCGAAATATCCCAAACCCGAGCGGCGCAGTATTTAATGCAACGACACCATGCACCAGGCTATGCACTTGCACATTAGTACCTTCCATCGATTGATCATCGAGCAGAAGTACGGTGCAGCCAAGCTCGGTAATTCGCTGCTTCAAGCCGAGAATCGTCCGCCGATAACGTGAAGGGTTTTGCGCTAACAACCGCATCTCCGACAATGAATCGAGCACGACGCGAGAGGGCTTTGTCATTTCCAACTCGTCCATCACCAGCTTCGACAGCTGCGCGAGTTCGGCATCGGCCGATTGAAATAATGTGTTTGCTCGCAACTCCGCATTGGTTGCACGTTCAACGGCGGATAACTCGATAACGGTAATTCCGTCGAGATTCCACGCATGCGATTGCGCGACTGCTTCAAGCTCCTGCTTCGTTTCGGAAAGAGTGACATACAGGCATTTTTCGCCGATGCGTCCGCCTTCGAGCAAGAACTGGAGCGCCAGTGTAGTTTTGCCGGCGCCGGGGCGACCCTCGATCAGATACAGACAGCCGCGTGGAAAACCCCCGCCTAAAATATCGTCCAGGCCCGCGACGCCGCTCGTGCATTTTTGATTGCTATTCATTCACATTCCTCAGAATTATGTTGCGCCGGGAAAAATATAGCGGGTTAGAAGACCCCGATCGGAATGGGTCGCTAAGCCTCGCGCCGTCGCGCAAACGAGATTCGATGGATTACCTGCAAAAACCGCGCTCAATTATAGTGTCCGCTCGTTATTTCCTTGGCAAAATGGCCGCTCAACTTTTTCGAAGGGTTTGTCATGCTGCAAGCCATT
>CBFHCK010000448.1:0-1886 GCA_965653955.1 uncultured Spongiibacteraceae bacterium | reverse complement strand
TCGAAATCATTCGGCCCATTCCGGCGGTGGCGTGGATTCCGCTCGCAATTTTAATGTTTCCATCGTCCGAAGCCAGCATGATATTTATCACTTTTATCGGTGCGATTTTTCCGATTCTTCTCAACACTATTCACGGCGTTGAGAACGTCGATCCCCGTTTAATTGCATCGGCGCGCAGCCTCGGCACGCGCGAGTGGCGTCTATTCGGCGAGGTTATTTTGCCGAGCGCCGCGCCTGCAATCATCACCGGCCTGTCGATCGGCATGGGCACGTGTTGGTTCTGTCTCGTCACCGCGGAAATGATTTCCGGTCAATTTGGCATCGGCTATTACACATGGGAGTCCTATACGGTGCAGAACTACGCCAACATCGTCGTCGGTATGTTGCTGATCGGTGCGCTCGGCATGGGTAGCAGCGCGTTGATCCGCAATATGGGTTATTGGTTGATGCCGTGGTATCGAATTGCAAATCGCGAGGCTGAATAATGAGCGGACACGTCTCGATTGAAAACGTCAGCATTGAACTCGGTAATCGCTCGCGTCGATTTACCGCTGTCGAGAATGTTTCGTTGCAATTACGCGATGGTGAATTCGCCTGCGTTCTCGGCCCTTCCGGCTGCGGCAAATCGACATTACTCGGCGCGCTGGCCGGACATCTGCAGTCGCGCAGCGGCTCGATTTATGTCGATCGCGAAAAAGTGACTGCACCGCATCCAGAACGCGGACTGGTGTTTCAGCATCACACGTTGTTTCCGTGGCTTAAGGTTATCGACAACGTTGCGTTCGGCTTAAAAATGAAAGGTATTGGGCGCGATGAGCGGCGCGTGAAAGCGACTGATATTTTGCGCTTGGTCGATCTCGCCGATTCTGCCAATCAATATCCGTGGCAACTTTCCGGTGGCCAGCAACAGCGTGTAGAGCTCGCGCGCGTACTGGTTAATCATCCGCGTGTACTGCTGATGGATGAGCCTTTCGGCGCACTGGATGCCATCACGCGTTTACGTATGCAGCAATTGCTGCTCGATATCTGGCGCACCATCGGCATCACTGTTGTATTCGTCACGCATGACATCGATGAAGCGCTGTATCTCGCCGATCGCATTTTTGTAATGAGCCCGCGTCCTGGAAAAATTATCGAGGAAATTGTTCTCGACTTTGAAAGACCACGTTCAGCGCAATTGCTGACGACGCCCCGCTTCGCGCAATTGAAAAGTCATTGCCTCCATCTGTTGCATGGCGTTGGCGTTGCCGAAACACCTCGGCTCTCGCCGATCGGCGACGCGGAAAACGCAACAAAACATTTACAGCCCACTCGCGGCTTTCAATTGGCGATTTGATATGTCGGATGTCACGTTTAATAAATTCTATCTGGAGTCGTTTCCCGCGATACCCGCGTTAGTGCAGCGCTTCGCCGATCCAGACCCTGCGACACGTCGCTTGGCATTGATCGAATTGGCCGATGAGGAGGACGAGGAATATTTGCCGCTTCTAATCGATGGCGTCAGCGACAACCATCCCACCGTGCGCGCTGAAGCAGCGCGACTGCTAGCGGGTTACGAATGCGCGGCGGCGGTGAATGCATTGACAACGGCTTTGCTCGACAGTGATTTGTCTGTCAGAACCGCCAGTGCGGAAAGTTTATTTGAACTCAAAACCCGCGAAGCCGGTTTGCGGCTATTACCCCTTATTGATCACAATGATCCATTCGTCTGCGCGTCGGCGCTACACGCGATACGCGAATTACGAATCGAAGAAGCAGCGGCACCGGCGATGAATATGCTAGCGCACGCCGATGCGAAAATACGTCGCGAAGCAATCGGCGTACTCGGCTGGCTCAAGTATTCAGATGCGCTGCCGCAGTTGTCAGCGCTCGTCACCGACGACGAC
>CBFHCK010000447.1:0-1892 GCA_965653955.1 uncultured Spongiibacteraceae bacterium | reverse complement strand
CAAAGAGAGTTGAGATGAAGGTTAGTGTCGATTTTTGTTTAATCCCGCTTGGAACCTCGTTGTCGCTGTCACCTTACATTGCGGAATGTCAGCGCATTCTTAGCGATCTTGGTTTAAAGCACGAATTACATGCATATGGCACCAACATCGAAGGTGAATGGGAAACGGTGATGGATGCCGTCAAGCGTTGCCATGCACGCGTGCATGAAATGGGCGCGCCACGTATCAATACCACATTGAAGATCGGGACACGTATCGATCGCAGCGATTCAATCGAGCGTAAAGTCGACAGCGTCAATCAATTGCTTGCGAAGGATGCTTCGCGGTGAACGACAGCGTTATCGTCATTCCTTCAGAGCAGTTATCGCCCGAGGCATTGCAGGGCGTGATTGAAGAATTCATTACTCGCGAAGGTACCGACTACGGTGTAGTCGAGATCGAGCTGGTAGAAAAAGTGCGCCAAGTGCAGGCTCAATTAAAAAATGGCGCCGCGTTGATTGTGTTTGAGCCGGTTGCCGAGACCTGCATGATTATTTCTCGCGAGGAATATCAAGCCAGTCTGTAACTGTCATGCCCGATAAATAAATTACGCAGCGGGTTGTGCGAAGTTGTGGGCAAGCATTAACCAATCGAGCATCAAGCTGCGCACGATGGTTAGTTCGTTACGTTGCGTACTGCCTGCGGCGAGCAGTTTATTGCTCAAGGCGGAAAGCGCAGCAATTATTTCCTTGATTGTGTCAGGGTTCAGAGGCAATTCCGCAGCAGTCAGCGCGGTGTGATAATCGTCGCGTGGATAGGCCAATACCAGCGCATTTTGGAGATGAAGAGCGAGTGTAGGGCGGTGCGGGCGTAACAATTTGAACGTGAGTTCAAGCGTGCTCCGATTGAACAAATCGCGGTAATGTCCGAGCGAATCCACTGTAGTCATGGTAGCTCTCGGTTAACGTGCGGCTTGCAATTAGAGTCGCGTGCCGCACAATAACGACTTTCTCGGTAACTATTTACGCTATGACTTCTTCCAATCACGTCCTCGATACCAGCGGTCTCTTTTGTCCCGAGCCCGTGATGCTGTTGCACAACAAAATTCGCGACATCGTTAGCGGAGATGTGTTGAAAGTAATCGCCACAGATCCCTCCACGCAACGCGATATTCCCAAATTCTGCACTTTTCTCGGCCATGAACTTATCGAACAAACTGCCGACGATAACTGCTTTTACTATGTCATTCGTAAAGCGTAATCGATAAATCTCGCTACCAATTCGACGCCCCCCTCAGGAGTCGAACAACATGGCAATTGCCGCTAACGCCACCGGGTCTTCCGATTTAATTTGATTCGCAATGTGGTGCTGAAAGAAATACCGGAAACGAGAGTCGGAGCGTGCTGGATAAAGACACGTATCGCCTGGCAGCACCGGTGTCGTGTCGACAGTATTTTCATCGATCAACATGGCATCGATGGTGCCATCATTGAGTAAACGCCAGCTAAGCACTTCTGTTAGAACAAGTGTGTCGTCGTCGGAGCCGGTCAGCATTGCGTGAGTGCCGATCATGTCCGGAATTTCCTGCACGATTCGGCTGGCATTTCCCGGCCCTGCATCGAAATAGTCGGCAGCACTCTCGAGTTCGGCGACTTTATGTGGGGGCGGTTCGAAAAAAATCTGATCGGTAGCCGGATCGTAATAACCTTCCCACAAGCCCGTTGCAGCGTCGTCGAGGTTAGCGCAGGGAATCAGCGCATTTAACCACGGCACCATACCTACAACCGTGCCGTCGGCGCGCAGGCCCCAGCACAGAATTTTCATCGCATAAAGTTTGTTGGGGTCGGTGTGACGATTCGACTAAAGCATGCTCAAACCATCAAACTCAGGGGAGAGACGCAAGATTTGTTCGC
>CBFHCK010000446.1:0-1894 GCA_965653955.1 uncultured Spongiibacteraceae bacterium | reverse complement strand
GGAGGGAAAAACGGCACTCGATCGTAGGTAATGCGGCCGCTGATTTTGCCGGCCGCAGCAACGGGCGGCGTCGCGACCGAAAAATTCGAGGTCGTTGGGCAGGAAAGAATCGTCGAATTGTTCGTTGGCAAAGCCGGAATGGAAATCCCGGTGGTCGCCGGCTGGCCAGGCGCAGCGGAATCCGATGAGCCGCCGCCCCCACCGCCTCCGCCACCGCAGGCAGCAATGAACATTGGCGCGAAGCCAATAACAAATCGCCAGGTATTTTTTTGATTAATCCGGTTTATTCGATTCAACACAAAGAGCCTGCCGCTTCCCTTCTGGTTTTTATTTGGATTTTTCGTTTTGCGGCGCTTGGGCTTTTTACTTCAACCGTCAGATTGCGCCGACATAGCGCTGATAATGCGCTTCCGATAGCAGATAAAACTCGCGATCGATTTGTTCGCGTAGCGCCAGCAATGTCATATGCCGATACCCAGGCGCCAGTTCAAAACCGAAACTACGTGTATCGACGATCTGACTGGCGCCCGCGCGCAGCAGTTCGAACACCCATACCAGCGGGTCTTTATGCTTCGAATAACGCAGTTGCTGCGCCTGCAATTGCGCGGCGAGCAGGTTTGCATCGAACACCACCAGCTTCGCGCCGACTACCTGCGCCAATAGCAGTTCCAGACGTGTATCGATGGCGCGTTTTTGTTCATCGCTGTAGCTGTTCCAGTGAATGACTTCATGCGCATAACGCTTGCAACCGCGGCACACAATGTCGCCGACACCGGTCGAACAGACGCCGATGCAAGGAGTCGGTATGCGCGTAGGGAGTTTCTCAGCCACGGCGTCCAGTGTAGTCACCAAATTCACAGGTTGCGGAACAACGAAGGGAACGAATAGCGTACGGCTTCACGTTATTGCTGCCGCAACGTCGCGGCATTGTAATCGACTGCCGTCGTAACCGACCAAGGGATGGCGCAAATCGAGGTTTTTGTCGCGAAAAACCTGCCAATCCGGCGCTTTAACGAGCCGCATCGGTGCGGTTATACTCCACCCCCGCTTTTTACGATGCGCGCCATCGTTCTTTAGGATGTAACCAATCCAAGGCGCGCACATTGATGGCCCGAATCCGGCGATCCCGGCGTCGGGTATTTTGAACCAATGAGGAGTTCTCCCCGTGCTTGAAGCTTATCGCAGTCATGTTGCCGAACGCGCCGCCCAAGGCATTCCGCCGAAGCCGCTGAACCCGGAGCAAACCGCCGCTCTGGTCGAGCTGCTGAAAAATCCGCCGCAGGGTGAAGAGCAGTTCCTGCTCGATCTGATCACCAATCGCGTTCCACCAGGAGTCGACGAAGCCGCTTACGTTAAAGCCGGTTTTCTGACTGCAATAGCCAAAGGCGAAACCAAATCGCCGTTGATCGACCGCACCAAAGCCGTTCAATTGCTCGGCATGATGCTCGGCGGCTACAACATCGACACGATGGTGCAGCTGCTCGACGACGCCGAACTCGCACCGCACGCGGCGAAAGAGCTCAAGCACACACTGCTGATGTTCGACCGCTTCCACGATGTGGCCGACAAAGCCAAAGCCGGCAATGCGCACGCGCAAAGCGTTCTGCAATCGTGGGCCGATGCCGAATGGTTCACCAGCCGTCCCGATGTACCGCAATCGATCAAAACGATCGTGTTCAAAGTCACCGGCGAAACCAATACCGACGATCTCTCCCCCGCGCCCGATGCATGGTCGCGTCCGGATATTCCGCTGCACGCGCTGGCGATGTACAAGATGGCCCGCGAAGGTCTGACACCGGATCAACCGGGCACCACCGGCCCGATGAAACAGATTCAGGATTTGCAGAAACAAGGCATTCAAGTCGCGTTCGTCGGCGACGTTGTCGGCACAGGC
>CBFHCK010000445.1:0-1904 GCA_965653955.1 uncultured Spongiibacteraceae bacterium | reverse complement strand
ATGTGCGCGGTGATGATCTGCCGTCGTATATCCCGGTTACGAGCAGTCAATTACAGATTCGACTGCGCACGCTGGGAAAGGCGATCAAGCCGTCGGCGCAGGAAGTGGAGTTGAACCCGCGCGCGCGCTCAGCGGTATTGCGCGTCGCGGAAAAGGTGGCTTGACGGCAGGGAATCGATAACAACAAACAGGAACGGAGCCAATTGATGCGAATCGCGTGGTTGCAGGCAGCCTCTATGAACAAAACGACGGCAGCGACACAGCGCTTTTTGCGTCCCGGGCAATTGCTGATCTCGGTAATTCTGTTGATTGCAGTCGTTATCAGTTCCTTGATGCTCGTGTTCACGACGCACCGCAGCCGGACGCTGTTCAATGAATCACAGCAACAACAAAGACGCGAATGGGCTCTCGATGAAGATTGGGAGCGTTTGTTATTGGAGCAAGGCACGCTCGCCGCATACGAGCGTGTCAGTCAAAGTGCAGAGAGCAGATTGGACATGGTGATGCCGGATCCTGCCACTATTAAAGTGGTGAATCCATGAGCGAACGCGCTGCCGCGGCCTTGCCGCGCTGGCGGCTCGCGGCTGTGCTCGCCGTGCTGGGCGCGCTGCTCGGTCTTATGATCTGGCGTCTGCTGATGTTGCAGGTGCTCGATACCGATCGCGGCTACGAATTTCTGCAAGGCCAGGGCGATGCGCGCAGCATTCGCACCGAAGTTATTCCCGCTCATCGCGGCCAGATTCTCGACCGCAATGGCGAGCCGATCGCGATCAGTACGCCGGTCGTGTCGATCTGGGTAAACCCGACCCAGGCCAACCCCAACAAAACCGATTCCGAAGCTGGCCGTCTGGCCGTTGCCGCGCAAACGCGCTGGCCGGAGCTGGCACGCGCGCTCGGTATGAAGCGCAGTGAGTTGGAAAGCAAAATGACGCTGCGCGGCAAGCGCTTCGTTTATTTGCGCCGTCATTTACCGCCCGGCGTCGCCGATCAGGTTGCGGCATTGAAGATTCCCGGCGTGTACGCGCAGCGGGAATTTCGTCGTTTTTATCCGGCAGGCGAGGTGACTGCCCATTTACTCGGCTTCACCGATATCGACGATGTCGGCCAGGAAGGTCTCGAACTGGCGTACAACGACTACCTGTCCGGCGTGCCGGGCAGCAAGCGTGTGCTGAAGGACCTCACCGGCAAGATCATCCGCGAAATCGATGCAGGTCAGCCGGCGCGTCCCGGTCGCGATCTGGTGCTCAGCATCGATCTGCGGCTGCAATACCTGGCGCACCGCGAGCTGCGTTCGGCGTTGCAGGAAATGGGCGCCAGCGCCGGCTCGGTGGTGCTGCTCGATTGCCAGACCGGCGAAATCCTGGCGATGGCAAACCAGCCCGCGCTGAACCCGAACAACCGCGCGCGCGTCAATGCGGCAGGTCTGCGCAACCGCGCCATGCTCGATCTGATCGAACCCGGTTCGACCATGAAGCCGCTGACCATGGTTGCCGCGCTTGAAAGCGGCAAATTCAATCCGCAGACCGCGATCGACGGCAATCCCGGTTACATCGTCGTCGATGGCAAAACGCTCAAAGATCCGGTCAATTTCGGGATGATCAACGTCACCAAGGTCATCACCAAATCCAGCCAGGTCGGTATCACCCGCGTTGCGCTGGCGCTCGACGAAAAGTCGATCTGGGATGTGTACAGCCGTTTTGGTATCGGCAGTGGTACCGACACGGGTTTCCCCGGCGAACAGCATGGGGTGCTGCCGCTGCGCAATCGTTGGTCGAACATCGAGCGCGCCAATTTCGCATTCGGCTACGGCATGCAGGCGACGCCGCTGCAACTGGCGCGCGCGTACAGCGTCTTTGCCAACAGCGGCCGGCTTGAAGCGGTCAGTTTGCTGCGTCGCGAAGGCC
>CBFHCK010000444.1:0-1904 GCA_965653955.1 uncultured Spongiibacteraceae bacterium | reverse complement strand
GCGTGGCAACCTGATCGATATCTTCGACCAGATAAATGTCGCCACCTTGTGCACGGTCGTACTGACCCATCGTACCTTCGACTTCGGGATGACCTTTATGCCCGATCAAAATGCATTCCTGACCGGCACGGCTGTAACGCGTCACTTCCATATGCACTTTGGTGACGAGCGGGCACGTCGCGTCGAATACTTTTAAGCCGCGACGATCGGCTTCGACTCGCACCGCCTGCGATACGCCGTGCGCGCTGAAAATAACAATACGGCCGTCCGGTACTTCATCGAGCTCGTCGACAAATACTGCGCCACGCTCGCGTAAATTATCGACGACGAATTTGTTGTGCACGACTTCGTGGCGCACATAAATCGGCGCTCCGAAAACATCGAGCGCGCGATTGACGATTTCGATAGCGCGATCGACACCTGCGCAAAATCCGCGCGGGTTGGCGAGTTTGATCGGCAACTGTTCGCTCATGCGTTCACCACATCGAGAATATCGACTTCGAAAGTAATCGTGCGCCCTGCCAGCGGATGATTGAAATCAACCACTACTTCATTGTCGTCGAAGCGACTTACCACGCCGGGCAATTCGGAATTGGCCGCATCGGCAAATGAAATCACCAAACCTTCGTGCAGTTCCAATGCCGCATCGAATTGTGAGCGCTTGAAATATTGCACATTGTTCGGATTCGGCTGACCAAAAGCGTCTTCCGGCGATACAACAAACTTTTGCCGTGAGCCCTTTTTCAAACCAAATAATTTTCGCTCGAATCCTGTCAGCAAACTGCCATCGCCAACGGTAAATGCCGCAGGTTTTTTTTCGAACGTCGAATCAATTACATCGCCGTTTTCCAAACGCAGCGAAAAATGCAAGGTGACGCGCGTACCTTGCCCGATGACGAGATCGCTCATTTCGCTTCCTCGCTCGGCGAAGAATTATGGTGCTGAGGATTGAGATACATATCGAGCACCATCAATATCGCGCCGACCGTAATTGCAGAGTCGGCAACATTGAACGCCGGAAAATAATGGTCGCCCCAATGGACCGAAACAAAATCGATCACGTAGCCTAAATGCATTCGATCGATCAAGTTACCGACCGCACCACCGAGCACCAATGCCAATGCAGCGAGCAGCAAATATTGATTCGCTTTTAATCGTGCTATCCAGATGGCGATGAACACGCTCACTACGCCGGCAATACCAGCGAAAAACCAGCGCTGCCAACCGCCCGCATCATGCAAGAAACTGAATGCCGCGCCGGTGTTGTGCGCCAGCGTTAAATCAAGCACCGGCAACAACTCCAACTGCTCGCCGTACTGAAACGATTCGCTAATCCAGCGCTTCGTCAACTGATCGACAATAACGACGATAAGCGCAAGGCGATACCAATTCATCGGCAGACGCGTTTTGATTCTGAACACACAATTTCCTCTAAGACAGCGCACCCGCGTGGCAAGCGGAATGCCGTAATAAATCAAGCGTAACGACGCTGCTCGCCGTTACCATCAACGTTTTCTATGCAGCGACCGCACAAATCCGGATGTTGCACATATTTGCCAACATCGGCGGTGTGATGCCAACAGCGCGCGCATTTTGTCTTTGTGGTTTTCGCTATCGATACCGATAAACCTTCGATGTCGGTAACCACGGCATTTTGCGCATCGGTCAATGGCTTCACCGTCGCGGACGAAGTAATGAGCACGAACCGCAATTCATCGCCTATCGATTGCAATTGCTGCGCAAGCTGGCCGTCGCAATACAACGTAATTTCCGCTTCGAGCGTGCCGCCAATCGAGCCGTCTTTACGCTGAGCCTCCAGCACCTTATTCACAGCGGCTTTCACCGCCATGATCTGTTGCCAGAACGTTTCGCCAAACGTTTCACCGTCGCGCAGCAACTGCAGG
>CBFHCK010000443.1:0-1913 GCA_965653955.1 uncultured Spongiibacteraceae bacterium | reverse complement strand
TCCCAATTACTTCATGTCGGTGGGGCCGAACGCCGGCCCGAACCACGCCGGCGGCCTTAACGTCGTCAGCGAAGCGCAGGTTCACTATCTGATCGAATGCCTCGATTACATGCTGGCCAACGGCGCTCGCACCATCGAACCGACGCAAGCCGCATTCGAGCGCCATAACCGCCGCATCGACGAACAAATGAAAAAAATGATCTGGACGCATCCCAAATCGAAAAGCTATTACCAGAACAGCAAGGGGCGCCCGGTGGGTCCGTGGCCGTTCCGGCTGGTGGATATGTGGGACGAAATGCGCGGGCCGGTGACCGAGGATTATCAGCTCGGCTAGTCAACAAAAAGACGACGTTTTGGAGACGAAAAGGGCGCATTCGCTGCGCCCTTATTGTTTCGGAAAATTTGCGATACGCGATGCCCACCGACACCCATCGATATTCTGTCTGCCGGTGGAACGGGCGGTTTTCAGAATCAGGCCACGGCGCTCGCGGGCTCCGCGCTGAGATCTTCGAGTGGGCCGAAGAATTCATACCGAACCTGTGTCGGCGGAATCCCCAATGCCTGCGCCGAACGATAAATCGACTGCATGAACGGCTTCGGCCCAAGAAAGTACAGATCGACATCGTTCGACGGCAGCCGCGATTGCAACAGCTCTTGCGTGATGAAACCGTGCGCGTGCGGGTGATCGCCAACGTGCGCATCGTTATACACAAAGAACGGCCGCACATTGCGGTATTGCAGCGCGATGCGCTCGACATGCGCGCGGAACGCATGCACCGACCCGTTCAATGCGGCGTGAATAAATTCAATGCGGCGGCCCGTCGGCGCTACAGCATTAAGCATGCTGATTGCCGGCGTGATGCCGACACCGCCGGTGACGAGGACTAGCGGACGCTCGGACTCGCGCAGCACGAATTCGCCGCCCGGGGCGAGCAGTTCGAGCACATCGCCTTCGTTGACGTGTGCGTGCAGATAATTCGACGCCACGCCGTGTGTTTCGCGCTTCACGCTGATCCGGTAATACGGTTTTCCCGGCGCATCGGACAATGAATAACTACGACGCAATGGCTGGCCATCCACAGTCATCAGCACCGTCAGGTACTGACCCGGCGTAAATGCCATCAATGCGCCGCCGTCGACAGGCTCAAAATAGAACGAAGTGATAATGCTGCTTTCGACCTGTTTGCGCGCGACACGAAACGCACGCGCTCCACGCCAGCCGCCGACGGTCGCGGCTTTTTCGCGATACACCGCCTCCTCGGCAGCGATCAGGATATCGGCGAGCTGCTGATAAGCTTCGGCCCATGCGTTGATGATGTCGTCGGTCGCAGCGGCGCCGAGAACTTCCTTGATCGCCTGCAACAGACAGCTGCCGACAATGGGGTAATGCTCGGGGCGAATATCGAGCGCAGCATGCTTCTGCACGATGACCGGCAGCGCATCTTTCAACGCTTCGAGTCGATCGATATGCGCGGCATACGCCAGCACCGCATTTGCCAGCGCACGCGGTTGGGTGCCGGCTGCCTGGTGGCTCTGATTGAAGTACGCCTTAACCGCAGGGTAATCGCGAAACATGATCGAATAAAAATGGCGGGTGATCTGCTCGCCATACTGCTGCAGAACCGGGACGGTAGCTTTTACGGTAGCAATGGTGGTTGGAGATAACATCGGCAGAACCTCTCGAAGGGGAAGCGGATTTTTTTGCTCCACACCCATCAGATACCACCTTTCGTGCCAAATAAAATTTCATTAGCATCAGGCTCTTAGAAAGATAAGTGTCAGCATGACAACATGAACCAGATGTCCAAATGACAGCAAAGAGGTCGCAATGACAACGCATAACACCGATTTCGCGCACCTTGCGGTGACCTTGATGCGCGATTTATCGCAGCCATCGACAGCCGAGCAGAGGT
>CBFHCK010000442.1:0-1914 GCA_965653955.1 uncultured Spongiibacteraceae bacterium | reverse complement strand
ATACTGAAGGCTTTGTCGAGCAGTTGGCGTATGGCAAGCTCACGTAACGTGGCAGGGCTAGGCGCATCCATTTGCGTGACACGCGTTTGCACAGGAGGCCTCACATGGCGTTCGCGCAAACGTACTTGCGCAGGATCAATAAAGCTCACCTTGATGCCAGTCATGACATCGCCAGCCACGTTCATGCACTGCACATAATCGGAGTTATTGAGTTTGGATAGCTGCTTACAGAGACCGACAATATCACTGTGTTGCTGACTATGAAGATAACTGAGCTGTCGAATGATAATGTCAGCGCGACGAGTAAATCCCTGCAAGGTGCGCCGAAGTGCTGGCAACATAATTTCAGAGGCGTTGCGCATGCGTAGCTCGATGCTGTCGAGCAATTGAAACATGACCGATACGCTTTCATTTACAACCATATCCGGCGCGCGTTTGCGCAGCTCTTGCTCTGCCTCCTTCTTCCATTTTTTAGATCGTTTGCGAATCTTGTCGATAACATCCTGTATGCGATCGCGATGTTTTTCGACACTGTCAGCGGAGAGGCGGATGGAAACATCGGGTTGGAAGCGTTTTTCCATGAACTCAAAAAATTGATCGCTGGCTTGTTGCACCAACTGCTGAGCCTCAACCTCGCGAACCAGCTCGCGCTTACGCTCCTCAAGCTCCGCGATAATATCGGTGAAATCTGAAATTATGCGCTCAGAATATTCATACGCATCGAGTAGGTCGTAAACCTCTCCATGTTCCAAAAATGCCGATAGTGCATTAAGCGTATTGCGCGTATTTCGATGGCGTGTGCGAACGCTGCGACCATCAATATCAACTAATGGCTGCGTAAAAATACGACCTACGCGGCTGAAAGGAAAAGTCGATTGGAAAGTCGCTTGGTCAACCTGACGTTCAAGCCAACCGTGATCGACAAGCAAGTTCAGAATCCAGCCCGCCTCCTCACGATTATTGCGAAAGCGACCACTCTCATCATCAGCGCCATCAAGTAGCGGAGCCCGCTCTAACGCCTCACAAAAAATATCGATAATCTGTTCGCGCTGAAGCGACTCTCCATAGTCAGCATTAGCGCTGTAGAGTTTTTCATGCAGAAGCTTCAAGCACTCAGCAATTTGCTCACGGTATTTTCCCGTGAGCGGCTTGAAGAAATTGATACGTTCCTTAAGGAAAAACATTAACGAAACTTCCGCATTATTACACCGATGCCGATGAAGCCAAGTCCCATGCGCTTGCTAACCGCTCTCTGCTTGCGGTTCGCAAACGCTGCAGGCCCATCTTTGTAGCCATCGCAGACATCCCGTCCAGCTTTTGTTGTATACCGCGCTCGTAAATTTCCCGTGCTAAAGCAACCAGCTCAGGTTAGGCACCGGCATCGCCGATAAAGGCGAGATACACATTCGCAGGGTCGCCGTATTGGTGATTGGCGTGCGTTATTAATTGACCATCGATGTAGAGTTTGTCTTCGCCTTGCGCGTCAATAATCGTATCCGCACCGTCGCTTTTGTTAAAAAAATAAGAGTAGTTGCCCGCCCCACCCGAGAGAGAATCGTTACCCTTATCGCCGGATATGAAATCATTACCCGCATTACCCATTAAAACATCGTTGTCGGCGCCGCCGAATAGGAAATCCTGTTGCGCGGCACCAATTAGTACGTCATTACCGTCTTTACCATCGATGCGACCATAATTTTGATTGGTCGCTATCAATAAATCGTTTTTTCCGAGGTTGGGAATATCCAAGCCACTCGCGGGTGCAATCGCACCAGTCGAATCAGTGAGCCCCAATACAACCTGCCCATCGAATGTAAAATTGCTGCCGGTCAAACCCGCAGCACCGTCTTTGTAGTAATCGAATAAATAAGAGGCAACGGGTTTAAAAAGGGTTTGGAACGATACTTGATCGCG
>CBFHCK010000441.1:0-1915 GCA_965653955.1 uncultured Spongiibacteraceae bacterium | reverse complement strand
GCTGCTGCCGCTCGACCACCACCGGTAGGAAAACGACGGCACAATTCGTCGGCACCTGTTTTGCGGCGCAATGGTGCACGCACGCTGACCAAATAATTGCCATTACTTTTCTCGGTCAAAACGGCATGTGCGCGTTCCGGATATTGATTAGTCAGATCATTGCTGTATACGCCACTGACCCGGCGCGCCCAGGCCTGATTCGGCAAAATGAACACCGCAGTCGATGCCGTCGCGCGCTCCGGTTGAAGCGATGCAGCCGAATGCATATCGTCGTTGTAACCATTTTCGAGCTTTTCAAATTGCTCGCGGCTATCGCGAATAAAATCGAGCGGATTCGAGTATGGGCTGAGCAATTTAAATAAATTCTCTGGCGAAAAATGCAGATCAGAAATATTCTCGCCGTAGCCGTTGTAGTTGATATAAGTGCCGAGATTCTCCATCGATTTCAACTCGGCATCGTTAACCGATAAGCTTTTTGCCGCCGCCAAAGCGCTGTTTTTCAAATTGTCGCCGAATGCGCCGACAACGGCCCATGCGCAGAATTGTCCTTTGAGATGGCCATTGATAAGAAGACTGGTGCATACATCGGGTGCTTCGTTAATGATCGCCTGCATCTTGGGGCTCGTCGGAATATCACCGGCAAAATGGTGATCGACATAAAAAACCTCTGCGCCAGCTGCGAGCACGCGCTCAACGCCTTTGCGGTTTTTGTCCATCGATATATCGAGTACCGTAATTTTGTCGCCCGCGCCTGCTGACACCTTATCGACCAACTCGATATCGCGCTTAACGCCGGTAATCAATGTCGATTCGACAGGCTCCGCATTTCGCAATTGCACCAAGGCGCAGATGCCATCTGCGTCGCCGTTAAATACATCGATATAAGCCATTGTCGAGCTCGCTGTCATGAGTGGCGGGAGTTGCCGAAGTCTACCATTCGTCCGCTAATGTCCCATCGTTTATCTGGATGAGCTAACGGTTTTAGGAAATGGATATCCAATAAAAAGGCCGCATCAAGCGGCCTTTTTAAAACAATTACGTTCGCTTTATTTCACTACGATGCGATCGCGATTGTCCTGTACCAATTTATCGCCGATCCCCTTCACTTCAGACAGCTGCTCGGCCGATTTGAATGGCCCATGCTCTTTGCGATAGGCAACGATAGCTTGGGCTTTCGATTGACCAACACCTTTAAGGCCCTCCGCCAAAACCGATGCGTCGGCGGTGTTAATGTTGACCGGTTTCGCGGCCGCCTGAGCTTCGGCTGCACACCAAGCAGGGAGTGTGACGGAGGCTAATGAGAGTGCGAGAAAAACATTGCGAATAGCAGTTTTAAATTCCATGTCGTTTTCTCCAAGAGTCGACGGTTAGTTGGCTTCCTTTGCCGCACATCCTGCGGCGCGCGTAAATTACCGCAGCGAAAACTCAGACTGCAATACCGATTTCGCTCGCAATGTTACGCAGCGCACATAATGGATCGTCACTGCGCGTGATGGGTCTCCCAATCACCAGATAATCGCTGCCGGCCGCAAGAGCATCGGCCGGTGTAGCGATGCGCGACTGGTCGTTTACATCGGCACCGGCCGGACGAATTCCGGGGGTGACCAACGCGAAAGGTCGCCCCAATTCGTTGCGGAGCATGGTCGTTTCCTGCGCCGAACAGACGACGCCGTCCATGCCGCACACATGCGCCAACATACCAAGACGCAACACCTGAGTCGCCGGGCTAACATCGAGACCAATGGTATGTAACTGCTCCGAGTCCATACTCGTCAGTACTGTCACGGCTATGAGCAGTGGCGCATCGCTACCGAATGGAGTCAGCGCAGCGCGGGCTGCTGTCATCATTTTTGCGCCGCCGCTCGCGTGCAAGTTGACCATCCAGACACCGAGTTCTGCCGCAGCCGCTACCGCA
>CBFHCK010000440.1:0-1973 GCA_965653955.1 uncultured Spongiibacteraceae bacterium | reverse complement strand
GTACGCAAAACGATTTTTTGTCCGCGGCTGCGGCCGATGATGGCGATATCCAATTCACGCTGCAGCTGTTCGGCGGCGTGTCGCCATTCGTCGTCGATGCGGCGGTGATAGACCAGTGTGACCAACACTTCTTCATCCAGTGTCGTCAGAAATTCCACGGTAAATAATTTGCGCCGCAATAGATCGCTTGCGAGCAATTTTTCGCGCAGCATCGGCATCAATCGATTAATGCATTTGGCGCCTGCTGGAAAATCCGAGATGCGAACAGGAATTTGCGGTGCGTCCGGGTCGAACATTACATAATCGATGTTGTCGCCGTCGTGCCAAATGCGAAATTCTGCGCGCAGTCGGTAATGCAGCGGCGCGGATTCGAAAATGTTTGGCGGCGGCGCGTCGAATTCGGCGAATTGTTCACGCAAGGCATGCACTTTGGCCGCGAGTTGTTCCGAGTAGCGCGCGGGGTCGATGACAGGTAAAGGCATGATGGATCCGATGGGGTTTTAAGCGGCGGCA
Organism: uncultured Spongiibacteraceae bacterium; assembly: GCA_965653955.1. Taxonomy (GTDB): domain Bacteria; phylum Pseudomonadota; class Gammaproteobacteria; order Pseudomonadales; family CAMLJR01; genus CAMLJR01. Next base: position 1,460 of record CBFHCK010000440.1, on the reverse strand, counting down.
TTATACGCCGCGGCCACATGATGATCAGCTACAATTGCCCGGCCGAATGGAGGGAGTGATTGCGATGAAAGTATTGGTGACGGGCGGTGCCGGGTATATCGGCAGCCACACCTGTGTAGAGTTGTTGAATGCTGGCCATGATGTGGTTGTGGTCGATAATTTATCCAACAGCAGTGCTGAATCGCTGCGCCGCGTCGAGCAAATAACCGGTCGTGCCGTGAAGCTCGAAATGGTCGACATCCGCAATAAATCCGCGCTCGATGTGATTTTTTCCGAAGAGCAGTTCGATGCCGTTATTCATTTCGCCGGGCTGAAAGCGGTTGGCGAATCGGTATCGCAGCCGTTGCGTTATTACCAGAATAATGTCGAAGGTACTCTGACGCTGTGTGAGGTGATGGCGAAATATCAGGTTTTCAATCTGGTATTCAGTTCGTCGGCCACCGTGTACGGCGATCCGAGCACTGTGCCGATTACCGAAGATTTTCCGCTGTCGGCGACCAATCCATATGGTCGTTCAAAGTTGATGGTCGAGGAAATCATGCGCGATCTGGGTAAAGCGGATTCGCGCTGGAACCTGATTTTGTTGCGCTATTTCAATCCGGTCGGCGCGCATGAAAGCGGATTGATCGGCGAAGACCCCAATGGCATTCCGAATAACCTGACGCCGTATATCACGCAAGTTGCTGTAGGCAAGCTCGAACAGCTATCGGTATTCGGCAACGATTATTCGACGATCGATGGCACCGGCGTGCGCGATTATATTCATGTGGTCGATCTCGCCATCGGCCATTTAAAAGCGCTGGATAAACTCGCGCAGAAGCCCGGTGTTGTCGCATACAACCTAGGCACGGGGCAGGGATATTCGGTGCTGGAAATGATCGCGGCGTTCGAAAAGGCCTGCGGTACTAAAATCAATTACCGCATTGTGGCGCGTCGCCCCGGCGATATCGCCAGTTGCTATGCCGATCCGACGTTCGCCGCGCAGGAATTAAATTGGCGCGCCGAGCGGGGTATAGATGCAATGACCCGCGATGCATGGAAATGGCAGAAACAAAATCCGCAGGGCTTTGCAGGCTAATTAAGCCGGTTGCGGTTACGCCCATCCCAGTAGGTTTGGGCAAGTTGCAGCGCGCTCGGTTGATCATCGGCGCGTTGCAATAATCGTAGAACGATCGCCAGTGTTCCGATAATCGCAAGCTCGCCGTATTCGTCCCGGGCGTTGCCACGCCAGACATTGCGCAAATGGTCGATCTCGAGATTTTCCGGCTGCTCCTGTCTGCCCTCGATCATTTTTGGCCACGTTTCATCGAGCAAATTGCCATCGCGTACGCTGTAGACCTTGCACACTGCTTCTGGTTTGCGTTCGATTTCACCACCCTCGCCTTTAAATACGCTTGCATTCGATTGGTTTAAGTCGGCGGCCGCCTGTTGATGGCGCAATGCATACGGCGGATGAAAAA
>CBFHCK010000439.1:0-1981 GCA_965653955.1 uncultured Spongiibacteraceae bacterium | reverse complement strand
TTTAACGCTCGGGTCCCACGGCTGACTTTCGACAGATCTGACCGCATCGTCGCCTCTCTGATCGGGATTTTGCGTCGACCATTTCGCCGCTTCGACAATATCGGCGGGATATGTCGCCGCCATTAAAACCTGCGATAGCAACGTATCGGGATACAGCGCAATCGGCGCGACGAATTGTTCGAGCTGCTCGGTGGAAAACTGCGGCGCACTCTCATCCGCAGCGGCTGCCGTATTAATTAGCAACAGACCGACAATAAGGGCGCGCAAAAATGGCTCGATATGAAAAATCATGGCACATGACTTCGACTGGGCCGAGCGGGTAATTTATCGAACGGCGATGAAAGGGCTATTGGGCTTTGGTCTTATGGCTGGGGCGTAACTATCAATAAAATTCGGAGGATTATTCTGTGTTCAAAACAATAGCGCTGTTAAAACGCAAACCCGGCATGTCGCGCGCCGACTTTATTGATTACTACGAAAATCATCATTCACGCCTTATCCGCGAACTGCAGCCCCAAATTCTGGATTACCGACGCAATTTCATTAACCTCGACGATGGATTCATTTCCACCACAGCGCACGAACCGGATTTCGATGTGATTACCGAGATGTGGTACGAGAGCCGCGCATCGTACAAGGAAGCAATGGCTGTATGGAGTGACCCTCTGCTTACTGAGCGGCGTGTGAACGATGAAATGCAATTTCTCGATATGAACAAAATCAGTTTCTTCATCGTCGAAGAGCACAGTTGATTGACTCATTGGCCAGTCATCGCAACCTCCGTGTGCGGAGAATGACGCGCCCATTCTCCGCATCTTTTGCGGTGATTAGGTTGCCCATGCGGAGAATAGCCCCCATAATCTCCGCATGAAACGCGGAGATTACACCTATATCTGGCAAGCGCCCGATTGGCCCGAATGGCACTATGACGTCGCTGCGCTCGCCAATCTTTTGTCCGAAGTCAGCTGGGCTCATGGCCTGCTGATGGGGCGATTGGTCGATGCGGGAGCGTTGCGCGATCAGGCCAGCCTCGTCGCGCTTACCGAAGACGTACTCAAAACCAGCGCCATCGAGGGTGAACAACTCGACGCCGCTTCGGTGCGCTCGTCGATCGCGCGTCGGCTCGGTGTCGACATCGGTGCGCTCGCTCCGGTCAACCGGCATGTCGAAGGCGTCGTCGATATGGTGCTCGATGCCACCGCCCGAAATGCGGAGCCACTGACGCGCGAACGACTACTTAGCTGGCATGCCGCATTATTCCCAACCGGCTATTCGAACCTCGTTCCCATTACGATCGGCGCGTGGCGCAACGATGCTGCGGGACCGATGCAAGTAGTATCCGGCCCGCTCGGCCGGCAGCAGGTGCATTTCGAAGCGCCACCGGCCGACCGCCTCGACAGCGAAATGAACCGTTTGCTCGATTGGCTCAATAGCCCCGCGCAAGAACCTGCGCTGATCCGCGCCGGCCTCGGCCATCTGTGGTTCGTCACTCTGCACCCGTTCGACGATGGCAACGGCCGCATCGCGCGCGCCATCGGCGATCTATTGCTGGCGCGCGCCGACGGCAGTACGCAACGCTTTTACAGCTTGTCCGCACAAATCCAGCGCGACCGCAAAACCTATTACGACATGCTCGAACGCACGCAGAAAGGTTCGCTCGATGTCACCGATTGGCTCGTATGGTTTTTAACGACGCTGCAACGCGCGATCGAACAGGCTCACCACACACTAGACGCCGTGCTTGCCAAAACACATTTCTGGCAACGCTGGGCGAGCACGCCGCTAAATGAACGCCAGGTGAAATTGCTCAACCGATTACTCGATGGTTTCGAAGGCAAACTCACCAGCAGCAAATGGGCGACCATCGCCAAATGCTCGCCCGATACTGCATTACGCGATATCACTGATTTGATCGAGCGCGGCGTGCTGCAAAAATCGAATGCGGGTGGGCGCAGTACCAGCTACACCGGTCGCGAGAACG
>CBFHCK010000438.1:0-1996 GCA_965653955.1 uncultured Spongiibacteraceae bacterium | reverse complement strand
TTGGCAATTTTTGGCGTGGCGTTATCGCAAAATTATATTTCGCTCGATATTTGCGGAGCACTGCTCGGCCTCGTCAATTGTATTTTCCATCCCGCCAATTTCACGATTCTGAATAAACGCATCAGCAAAGCGCGCTTGAGTCACGCGTTCAGCACCCACAGCGTTTCCGGCTTTCTCGGATGGGCGCTCGCGCCGTTATTCGTGACATCGTTGGCGGTCCCGTTCGGCTGGCGCGGTGCATTGATCGGCGCAGGTGTGTTGGTTTTTATCACGCTGGCCATTTTGATGTTATACCGCCGTCATCTTGCGTTGCCGATCGATGCAAATAAAACACACGCGGAACACGAGACAACGGCGAGTACCTTCGGATTTTTGCGCTTGCCTTTGGTGTGGATGTGCTTTGGTTTTTTCCTGCTGACTTCACTGGCATTGTCCGGCATCCAGACGTTTACGCCATCCGCCTTGCAACAACTGTATGAGATCACGCCATGGCTCGCCGGCAGCAGCATTACGATATTCATGCTGGCATCGGCGGTCGGTACGATCGTCGGCGGCTTTCTTGCCAACAGCACGACTCGACAGGAACGGATTATCGCGAGTGCATTTATTTGTTCGGCTGTATTCGCGCTGATTATCGCCAGCGCGGCAGTGCCGACATGGATGACAATGGTTCTGCTCGGACTCATCGGTTTCGCTGGCGGCGTTGTTTCACCATCGCGCGATTTGCTGGTGCGGTCTGCGAGTCCGAAAAATGCAACGGGGCGCGTTTACGGTGTCGTGTATTCGGGGCTGGATAGCGGTCAAGCGCTAGGGCCATTGCTGTTCGGTTTGTTAATGGATACCAATCATCCGCACTGGGTATTCATCATGATCGGCGCGTTTCAATTGCTCGCGGTATTTACAGCGACCGGCGTAGGCAGTAAAGCCTCGCGCACCACGAAATAATCGTCTGAAATTTTCCGCTAACGCGGCATCGTCGTCGTTTTCACGGCACAACGCGTGCTACTCTTGCTTTGCCGACAGCCCAGACACGGCACAAACAGGAGAACATAGCGATGTTAAAAAAAATCGTGATCGGATCAACAATCGCACTCACACCTATCGCACTGGCGCCGCTGGCGCAGGCAGATACGCTTGGATTTTCGGTCGGCGGGTATAGCTGGAATCAGAATATCGATGGCAACGTTCGCGCCGATGGCGATCGTGTCGATCTGCGCGACGACCTCGATTTCGACAGCGAACGCAACAATGTATTTTTTGCCGAATTCGAGCATCCCGTGCCATTTTTACCAAACGTACGGGTGCAACACACCGAAATGGATTCGACCGAAACGGCCACCCTGAACCGCACCGTTGAAATCGATGACGATACGTATTTTATCGGCACCGATGTGCGTACCAAGCTCGATCTCAGCCACACCGATTTAACGCTTTTTTACAGCCCACTCGATAATTGGGTGAAATTGCGCACGGGTGTGACGCTGCGAAAATTCGATGACGGCGTAAAAATCGAATCGTTATTAACCGGCGACAGCGGCCAAATCGATGTCGATCACGTGGTGCCGATGCTTTACGTGGCGGCGCGTTTTGATTTACCGATGACGGGACTTTATGCCGGCGTCGATGCGAATGGCATCGCCTATAGCGACTCGCATCTGTACGACGCGCGCGTCAATATCGGTTACGAAAGCCCGATCGGCCTCGGCGTTGAAGGCGGCTATCGCCGTTTACCAATTAAATATTAATATTGCGAAGTCGAAACCCAAGTAACGAACGACGGCGCGAAACTTTGGGTGTTTTAACACATATAAAAAATTGGGTAGCTACTAAGAGCTGCAGCAGAGACGCCTGCCGCGTTTATCGACGCGGCAGGCACACTCATATTAGTTGCTAGCTGAAACGCATCCGGCGTTTCGACACTTCATTCAGTTACCGGCAAATGCAGTGCGCATCCGCTCTGCCGCGTACTCCAGCGCGCTCTCTGCTTTGGCACTCA
>CBFHCK010000437.1:0-2000 GCA_965653955.1 uncultured Spongiibacteraceae bacterium | reverse complement strand
ATTCCCTTATATTTAAAGATGTTCGGGTTCATTGCTGAACACGATAGATAACCTCATCCGCAACAATGGTGCCGATCAAAGCGTTAACACTGATTTCGCTTAAGTCATCCCATAAATTAAAACTTACCGACTGTGAATTGTTGATCGCCAATTTCGCCGTACCGAGAGACGTCCAATCAAGCTTCAACAAATAGCTTTCTCCCCACGGCAACTTATCAGGCAAATAAATCGTGCGCGACTCCCGATTGCCGCTTCTATATTGCACTTGCACTGAATAAGCACCAGCACAAGCCGTGTCCGAAATTTTAATCAACATTACAGGATTGCTTTTCTGGTCACTCTTTACAAGAAAGTGCACGAGCGCAGCGGTATTTGATGACTGTTGCAAACTAAACTTGAAGTGCAAACTACCTGAGCTGGCTAAATCTTTTAACAACCATTGTGGCTTTTCCGTTTCAGAATTAAGTGAAAAATGAAATATTCCGGGAGCCAGCGCCGCGCATCCAACTAAACAGCTAAAAAGAAGAAGCGTTAAGGTATTTATTATTCGATTATTCATCTGGTTTTCGTATTTTAGGACAGGCAAAGAAATGAATGACTGAATGTCACGTCATTTTATTAAGTTATCGGATAACATGCCATCTTGCTACTCTTGTCGCAGCGCCTCGATCGGATCGAGCAACGACGCCCGCCATGCGGGAAAAATACCGGCGATTAAACCGATCACTGTCGACAACATAAACGCTGCGAATAAATAAAACGGCTGCAGCGCCAGCGGTAAATTCGGCGCCAGTAATTTCGCTACGCCGACCAGCAGAACAATTATCGAAATACCCGCGACACCACCAATACCGGCGAGTACCACTGCTTCGCCGAGAAATAACAGCAATGTCTGTTCGCGCGTGGCGCCGAGCGCGCGCAACAAACCGATTTCGGCCATGCGCTCGCGTAGCGCTGTGGTCATGATCGTCGCTACGCCGACGCCGCCAACAACGAGTGAAATACCGCCGAGTCCCGCAATGGCCAGCGTCACGAAACCCAAAATGCGATTAAGGCTCGCGAGCATGTCCTCCTGCGTGAATAACGTGAAATCTTCTTCCCCATGCAACGCTATCAGCGTTCGCTTAATTCGTTTCGATAATTCAGTGCTGGTGGTCTGCTCGCTAAAGGTGACGTCGATTTGCCCAAGCCCTTCGCGATTAAGTACCTGCATTGCTCGGCTCGCTGGCACAAATACAACATCATCGAGATCGGAGCCCAACATCTGCCCTTTCGATGCCATCACGCCGATGATACGAAACCGATTGCCGCCGACGCTGATCGATGCACCGAGCGGATTAGCGTCGCCAAATATTTCCTGATTCACCTTATGACCGAGCACGACATAAGGCCGTGCCATGCTGCCTTCATCTGCCGGCAGAAAGCGGCCGAGCCTGACACTCATACGCCATGCTTTCGGTGTTTCCGGCCCGACGCCGAACAACTCCGTATCGCGCTGCCGCTCGCCGTTATCGACTTTAACGCTGCCATGCACCAACGGATTGATCGCTTCGACATAGGGCAATCGACGCAATTCTTCGGCGTCGCGCAGCGACAGCGGACGAACCGTGTTCAACATGCCCGCCATACCCTGCGTCGATGTCTTACCGGCGGTGACCGTAACAATGCGTGTGCCAAACGCCGAGAAAACATCGAGCAGATAAATACGCAGCCCTTCGCCGATCGAGGTCAGCAACGATACCGCTGCGATGCCGATCGCAATACCGAGCGCGGTTAAAAAACTGCGCTGGCGCTGCGATAACACTGAGCGTGCGACCCAGAAAAATCCGTCTTGCATACGCATCGAATGACGCTCGCTATTTATTGAATTTTCGATTTTCGACTTTTTGTTTGTGTAACGCTGCCTTTACCTTTACGGCTTTTGTAAAGCTTCGACCGGTTGCAGGCCGCTGGCGCGTCGAGCGGGCAGCCATGAAAACGCAAGTCCGGTCAGCAGCGCG
>CBFHCK010000436.1:0-2034 GCA_965653955.1 uncultured Spongiibacteraceae bacterium | reverse complement strand
ACTGGGGTCATAGTAACTGGGGTCATAGTAACTGGGGTCATAGTAACTGGGGTCAAGTCTTGAATCTTGAATTTTCTGCTCCGGCTCTCTACTCTGCGCTCATGGCCAGACCCCTCCGAATCGAATTTGCCGGTGCTCTGTATCACATCACCTCTCGTGGCGATGGTCGCGAAGATATTTATCTGGACGGCACAGATCGCACGCTGTTTCTTGAGGTGGTCGGTGAGGTATGCGCGCAGTTTAATTGGCTGTGCCACGCGTACTGTCTGATGGACAATCACTATCATTTGCTGATTGAGACGCGCGAGGGGAATTTATCGCGCGGCATGCGGCAGTTAAACGGCGTGTATACGCAAAAGTTCAATCGGCGACATGGTCGTGTCGGGCATGTATTTCAGGGTCGTTACAAAGCGATTCTGGTCCACAAAGACGGTTATTTGCTGGAGCTGGCGCGCTATATCGTGCTGAACCCGGTGCGTGCGCAGATGGTGCGTGCCGCTAAAGATTGGCCGTGGAGCAGTTATCGCGCGACGGCAGATAGCGCAGAGGCGCCAGCGTGGCTGTATACCGATTGGTTGCTTTCCGCTTTTGCGGCGCGCCGGCGTGAGGCGGTACAGCGTTATCGAGAATTTGTGGCGCAAGGCAAAGGCCAGCCATCGCCGTGGCAACAGTTAAAAAATCAGATTTATCTCGGCGACGATAAGTTCGTTGAAAAAATGCAGCGGAAAGTTGCTAGCGATGCTCCGCTGGGCGACGTGCCAGCGCTACACAAGCGTCCGGTCGCCAAACCGCTTGCCGATTACGAGCGCAAATTCAAAGCGCGCGATGATGCCATTGTGGCCGCGTTTCGTGGCGGCGGGCATACGCAAAAAGCGATAGCGGACTATTTTGGATTGCATTACTCGTCGGTGAGTAAAATTTTGAAGAAGCTCGATGATTCAAGATTCAAGACCTGACCCCGCTCGGGCTGTTCGGGGTTTTCTATTCGGCATGCTGCTGGCTCTGAGCATTTGCGCGCCGAGTTATGCTGCTGCGCCGCAGCGCATCGCGTCGCTGAATTTATGCACCGATCAACTGCTGCTAATGCTGGTGCCGCGCGCACGAATCGCATCCGTCACCGATTGGGCGATTCGGCCCGAAAGCTCGTACATGGCCGCTGCCGCGCAAGGGCTGACGTTGAATCATGGTCTCGTCGAAAGCGTGTTGCCGCAGCATCCCGATCTGATTCTCGCCGGCGAATACACCGATCACACGATGGTGAATTTGCTGCGTAAGCTCGGCTATCGCGTCGAAGTGGTGAAAGTGCCGCAGAACATTGAGCAGGCGCGCGAGCACATTTTGCGTTTCGGCGAACTGGTCGGCGAAGCCGAGGGTGCGCGAAAAATCGTCGCGACGATGGATGCGCGGCTGCAAAACATCGAGGGGCAATTGCAACAGCATCGTCCCGAATTGGCGGCGGCTTACGCGCCCAACGGTATGACGGTGGGGCGCGGCGCGGTGCTCGCTGAAATCATCGAACGCGCCGGTTGGCGCAATCTGGGAACCGAAATGGATATACGCGGCTATGGCAATCTCGCGCTCGAACAACTCGTCGCTGCGCAGCCCAGGCTGCTGGTGCTCGATGTGACGGCGGAAAATACCGGCGGCGGTTCGATTGCGCACAGTTATCTGCAACACCCGGCGCTGGCGGCGATTGCGAAAAACGCGCGTGTGGTAACGATGCCGCCGAGTTTGTCCGAGTGCATTGGGCCGATGACCGTCGATGCGATCGAGTTGCTGCTGCCATCTTCAAATCGAGTGACGCAGCGATGAGTGCCATTCATGCGGTATCGAATCGCCGTCTGCTCGTTGTGCTCGTCGGTTTGCTGATTGCCGCCTTCGTTATTGCCTTGCAGCAGGGGCCGGTCGCGCTGGATTGGCTGGCGGCAATGCAACAACCCCGCGATTCGATTGATGGCGTGATTTTTTGGCAGGTGCGTTTGCCGCGCGCGTTTCTCGCGGTTATCGTGGGCGCGGGGCTCGGGGCGGCAGGGG
>CBFHCK010000435.1:0-2036 GCA_965653955.1 uncultured Spongiibacteraceae bacterium | reverse complement strand
AAAAAGCGTTCGGCGATTTCGATCATGCTGCGCTTGCGCTGATTCCATTCCACGTCCACGCCGACCGCGCCGATATTGCTCAACGCCAGAATCACCCAATCATGGCTGTGCGAAAGATTGAAATGCCAAAGTGGTGCGGTGGTAGAAACGAGAAACGGTTTGCCGTGAGCGTCGTTGTCGAATTGCAGCTGATTCGCTCCGCATTGCAATCGTTCGCTTAATGCGACGCGCAACAGCGCTCGACCAACGATAAATTCCTTTGCAGCATGTGGAACGCGATAGGCATCTAGCCGCTGCAATTCATCATCACTCAATAATTTGCGGTAGTGTGCGAGTAGAGTGTCGTCGACCGCAGTGATCGGGCAACACAGTACGCTAAGTTCATTGGGCATTATTGAAGCCGTTTGAAGTCGGTGCGAAAGATTGTGGTGTGCGCGATTGTAGACGTAACAGTTCGGCGGCGAGCGGTTTGTCGAGGCTTGAATTCAGTTTCAGTTGCGGATTTTGCACATCGCCTCGGGCCTGCAAATTCAAATCGAACGCTGCGGTATTCTTCAACACATTTGCAATCGCTTGAAACTCGGGCTCTGGCGCGGCAGTGACTTGCAGCGCCGCTTCGTGAAAGCGCGCCAGCACATTGATATCGATTTGATTACCGGTTAACGATAAAAGGCCCTGCACATCGGCCAGCGCGCGGCTGAGCACAACCGTGAGATCGGCATCGTTCGCGAGCGGCAGTGTATCGATCGGAAATTTGCTCAAATCAAAACGCATCGAGGCGCTGGGCAATTTCCGAAAATCGATAGTGCCGCGCGTCGAAAATTTACCGGCTTGCGCTTCTATTCCGTTGAAGTCAAAACGTGTGACGACATTGAGCTGCTGCGGTTGCGGCGTCGCATTTTCAACAAAACCGCTAAGCCGCAACGGTTCAGTACCCAAATCGATTTGACCGTCGATGTCGATCCGTCGTGCAAGAATTTGCCAGTCATTGTTGCCGGCGGAATTAGCTGGCGGCGTCAACAACGCAGTAATTTGCGTCAGTAGCGGTTTGAATGATTCGCCGAGTACAACCGCCGTTATCGAGCCACCGGCCTGGGCATCCGCAGCCGTGAGTGGATTGGCGAGCGCAGCTTCGGCGCGGCTTAGCGCTGTACGCAACTGTTGCGTGCGCGGCACCGTCGGCGTCGCATCGACCGGTGCTGGTGTGAGTCCGTCGAGAGCGCCGCTGTCGCTGCGCGGCTGATTGAAGCGCAAACCATGTACCTGCATTTGCCCGATAAACAATTTTTGTTCGAGCAATTCGCCGATATTCAACGGCAGTGAAACTTCGTCGGCCGCGAGCATATTGCGCATGGGCGCGCGCGGATTTGCCGCCTGTACGTTTCGTGCTGTCAGCGAGGTCGGCCACAAATGAAAAGTCACTGCTTCTATATCGAGGCGCGCGCCGAGCGCTTTGCTGCCTTCGCGCTCGATGAGTGCCTTGATTGCGATATCGATTAGAAAAAAATAGGCGACCACGATAATCAACACGAGCGACGCAGTAATTTTCAATAGTCGTTGCATGATTGACCCCGAAATTTAAATGGGTGTACCGAGTGGGTAACGCAGATGAACATACTCGCCGACCGTAAGCATGACATCGCTGGCGATGTGCAGCACCAGTTCACGACGCTGCGAACGCTCGATTTCGATATCGCTGCGAACATCGCGATCGCCGATTTCCAACACGGCAAATTGCCCGCGTAATACTTGCGGCTTGCGACCCGCCGGCAATTCCAGCGTCGCGATAAAACCTTGCGCCGAGACTTCCAACGCAGTGACGCGTGCATAGATGCGCTGTGCGTTATCGAAGGAGCCCGGCAACGGATTGTGTGCGAGGCGTATCCGAAGGTCGGATTGTGCATGACACAGACACAATAAAATTTCGTGCGTTTCGCCGGCTTCGCCGGGCGCTTCGTGCAGCATGTTGTGCTGAATTACTGCGCCGGCGAGTAGCGTCGCCGCACAGGCATTGCAATTACCGTTGCGGCAGCCGT
>CBFHCK010000434.1:0-2041 GCA_965653955.1 uncultured Spongiibacteraceae bacterium | reverse complement strand
GCCATGACCCAGCGCACAGATAAAGTTGGACTCGATAGCGGTACCTGCGAAGAAATCTTTATCCAACGCCGCCCGATCAAAGCCGGACATCGGTCCGCAGTCGAGACCCAATGCTCGCGCGGCAAGCATCAAATAAGCTCCCTGCAGTGTTGAGTTGCGGAAGGCAGTTTCCCGTTTAACTTCCGGATCGCCGAACCAGTGTTGTGCGCCTGGATTGTGTGGAAAGAGTTGCGGAATCTTTTTCGCAAAATCCAGGTCTTGCGCAATGATGACGATGGCAGGTGCATGGACGCTCTTGGCGGCATTGGTTGCCGACATATGCTTCGTGACACGCGCTTTCGCCTCCTGACTGGTGCAAAAGACAAAGCGCGCAGGAGAAACGTTGGCAGATGTCGGACCCCAGCGAAGAAGTTCATAAACTTCTTGCCACAGACTATCCGGCAGCGTTTCCTCGCGCCATGCATTACGGGAACGAGCGTCAAGGAACATTCGTGAAAGAGCAGCGTTGTCGATACGATCAGTCATAGCTAAAAAACTCCTGCAACAATGTAAACGGCTCCGGCCTTCCCCACCGCGAGGGCGAGGCGAGCCGGATAAGTTCGGAAAATGATAATTGTAGCCTGAGTTATAACCGAAAATCAGAAAGGCATTGTTTTGTAATCGATGACATTATCGAAAAATAGCGTGAGGGATTGCGGTTTTGCATGAGCAACAAACACATGAGAAACCGCTTCGCTTAGGGTTTCAACACCACCTTGATGCAACCATCTTCTTTATCACGGAACTTGCGATACATCTCGGGCCCCTCTTCCAGCCCTACGGTATGCGTAATCACAAACGAAGGATCGATTTCATTGCGCTGAATACGCTCGAGCAGATCATCGGTCCAGCGGTTCACGTGCGTCTGGCCAGTACGTATCGTCAATCCTTTATTCATCATCGCGCCAACCGGGATTTTATCGTCGAGTCCGCCGTAAACACCCGGAATCGAAAGAATGCCTGCCGGCCGACACACGTACATCATTTCTCGCAATACATGTGGCCGGTCGGATTCGAGCATGACCGCCTGCTTGACGCGATCGTAAAACGAATCGAATGAATGCGCGACATGTGCTTCCATGCCGACCGCATCGATGCATTTATCCGGGCCCTTACCGCGCGTTAATTCGTTTAATCGTTCGACCACACTTTCTTCTTCAAAATTAATCGTCGTTGCGCCGCCGAGACGCGCCAAATCCAAACGCTCCAGCACACAATCGATAGCAATAACTTGTGCAGCACCAAGCATCAAGGCGCTGCGAATCGCAAATTGTCCGACCGGGCCTGCTCCCCATACCGCGACAATATCGGTGGGCTGAATATCGCACTGCACCGCCGCTTGCCATCCGGTCGGAAAAATATCGCCGAGAAAAAGTACCTGCTCATCGGTCAGACCATCAGGAATTTTTACAGGCGCAATATCCGCAAACGGCACCCGCACGTATTCGGCCTGGCCACCCGCATAACCGCCGGTCAAATGCGTATAACCAAACAAACCGGCGGTACTGTGGCCGAACACTTTGCTCGCTGCGTCTGCATTGCGATTACTCCGCTCGCACACTGAAAAATTACCGCGCCGACATTGCTCGCATTCACCACAGCAAATCGTGAATGGCACAACGACTCGATCGCCAATTTTTAATTTTTTATTGTCGGGGCCGACTTCAACCACTTCGCCCATGAATTCATGGCCCATAATGTCGCCATGTTCCATTCCCGGCATAAAGCCATCGTATAAGTGCAAATCCGAACCGCAAATTGCACAGCTCGTAACGCGGATAATGGCATCGCGCCCCTGCTCGATGACAGGATCTGGAACCGTATCGCAACGAATATCTTTTTTACCGTGCCAACATAAAGCGCGCATATTGCCTCCCCTATCCTTCTACCGTCCGGCTTTTTATGACTGACTTTTAACCGCGCCCTGCAGCGAGAAATCGCGATCGAATGGTTAAACACCCGAATAGCCGCCGCCGTTAACGTGAATAATCTGACCGGTGAT
>CBFHCK010000433.1:0-2046 GCA_965653955.1 uncultured Spongiibacteraceae bacterium | reverse complement strand
GTCTCAAAAATAAACTGTTGGGTATCGGAGCCTCCGATGCGAGCCTCACTCCATGGCACTGTAATCGTAAATAAATCCCCATTTTGTGTTACCGCACCATCACCCGCTGGCAGTTGGTTCTCAATTGCTGTTATCCACGCGGCGATATCTCCTTGTACTACACCAGCTCCTGTAGGCTTCGCTGCATTCATTGCCTGAACATAATCGCCATCACGCGCCGCCGCACGATTGGCTCTCATTCGATCGACTATCTCATACGCAAGAAAAGTTGCTTGTGTGCGTAAAGAGGCCGTTTGGTTGAACTTGAGGGCATTCATCTGCAACGCCGCAGCGCCTAGCACCCCAAGAGCAAGCACAAAAAGCGCGACCAGTACCTCTATTAACGAATAGCCACTGGTTTTCTTTTTCAAAGAATGCGATCTCATCTTATGGAGGACATACCTGGCGGCCAGCCCTGAGGTGGCCTACGTGGTTAATAATGACAAAGCGCTCCTGATCATCATGGCCAGAAGCAAAACAATACCGAACCGTGATTGCATTACCTGCAGCCACACCAGAAAGCTGACCTAAATTATTAAAGGTTATTGTTGACTGTGCTGATGTCATCGTCGCATCGCCGGAGAACGCAGGCTGAACACGTAAATTTGTGGCCGAACCCACTACGCGCACCACCCATCCCGAATGCCAGTTAGATCCAGAATTAGCTACCAACTCCACATTCACAGCGCGACGGACTGCCTCCGAGCGCGTGTAATTCAGCGCCTCGATAAGGTTCGCTGTTTGAGTTTGCGCGCGACTACCGACAAAAAAGCTTTGAAAACTGGGCACTGCGATAGCTGCCAGGATAGCGACGATGGTCAGCGTGACCATTAGCTCGACCAGCGTGAAACCCGCGGAACGCGTTATGGCGCTCATGAACTTCTCCGAAAAGAGGGCTTTTGTAAGGTAGTTGTGATGCAGTCACGATTCCAATGCAATCTGATCAGCGGAGCGACTTGCGGATTAAACGGTAATTCGGGATAGTTCGCGCCGAATCCACGGAAAGGGTTTGGCCCATGAAAGAACAAGGACTGTCTCTGCTCGAACTACTTACAACGCTGTCCATTATCAGCGTTCTAACTTTATCTGCAATTCCTGCCATTAGTAATTGGCAATATCAGCTCGACCTTCGAACTAGCACACAAGCTGTAATGCGCTCGCTCGCGCTGACAAGGCAAGAAGCAGTTATTCGCGGAATAGCCGTGAAAATGGTAAGCAACGGAACATGGGAAAACGGCTGGAAAGTATTTGTCGATCTGAATAACGACAACTTACACAACGACGGAGAGGCACTGATTTTCACACAAGCCTCGATGCAGAACATCCGAATTCGTGGCAACCAGCCAGTCGCGAGTCAGATAACTTACCGTCAAGACGGATTTAGCGTTCTATCTAATAATGCTCTGCAGCTAGGAACACTAACACTTTGCAGCGAGCTCACGCTCAATGTTGCTTATGCAATAAAGATTGCACGTGGAGGAAGAGCTCGCATCGAACAGCTTCCCGGTACCCATTGCTTAGAAAGTTCAGATTGAAACCACCCGCAACTCCCGCGGCAAAGAAAACGTGATGCTTTCTTCAATCCCTGCCGCTTCGATAGGAGCGGTGGCGCCGAGTTGTTGCAGGCGGTCGATGACTTGTTTGACGAGGATTTCGGGGGCGGAGGCACCAGCGGTGATGCCGATTTGTTTTTTATTGTTCAACCAGGATGGATCGATATCGGCCGCGGAGTCGATCAGATGCGCTTCGGCGCCGATGCGTACGGCGAGTTCGCGCAGGCGGTTCGAGTTGGAGCTGTTGGGTGAGCCGACGACGAGAACGAGATCGCATTCTTGTGCGAGTGATTTAACCGCGTCCTGGCGATTCTGTGTGGCGTAGCAAATATCGTCTTTGCGCGGGCCGTCGATGTGTGGAAATTTCGCACGCAATGCATCGATGATTTGCGCGGTGTCATCGACCGACAACGTGGTCTGCGTGACGTAAAACAACGATTTCGGATTTCGTACC
>CBFHCK010000432.1:0-2052 GCA_965653955.1 uncultured Spongiibacteraceae bacterium | reverse complement strand
CCCGTGACCTCTAACCAATTTAAGGCCTCTTGCATTGCCAGTACGATTTCATTCTCCCTAGCTGGTGGGTATGCAGGCTGATTTCCTGGCACTGGTTCGATTGAGATAACTTGGTCGCGGCTTACAAGACCATTCTGAAGATTTTGGCTAGCAACAGATAACAAAGAGAAGGCGAGTTCTTCAGGAGCTAACTGAATCAAGACGTCTGTGTCTTGTATGAGATCGAATATTTTAATTCTTTTGACTCCTATATCGCAGAAACCGCCTGAAGTTCTTTATGCATAACAGTCTGTTAATGAGGCCGACGGCCTCATAATAATTATTAGCGGGCAAGCCTTTTTAATTTTTGAGAAAAAATCCATCGGTTCTTAAATCCCTGTTTCTAAAGGGCGGAAATGCGAAGTTGAAAAGACTGTGAAGTGTTATGTGGAATCATTCAAGCATAAAGGGTTGAATTTGCCAAATTACGGAGATACTGTATATAAAAACAGCATTACTCACATTGGGAATTTCAGAGAGGGAGCTCAATGGCCGCTTCGCCGTTTTTAACTGCATTGCGCGAATTCATGATGGTGCGTCGCTATAGCCGCCGTACCATCGATTCGTATTTGCACTGGATTAAATATTTCATTCTCTTTCATGAGAAGCGTCATCCTTCCGAGTTGGGCGCGGACCATGTCGCGAATTTTCTAACGCATTTAGCGGTCGAGCGGCACGTTGCTGCGGCGACACAGGCGATTGCGCTGAATGCGCTGGTATTTCTGTTCGACAAATTTTTGCAAAAGCCGCTGGGTGATGTTGGCGAATTTCGTCGTGCTTCGCGTCAGCGCAAGTTGCCCGTTGTGCTGACGGTCAACGAGATTCGCGACATGCTTCGGCAGTTGCAGGGCGAGCATTCTTTAATGGTCTCCCTGTTATATGGTTCTGGTTTGCGTCGGATCGAATTGCTGCGCCTTCGCGTTAAAGATATCGATCTGGATAATCTTCAGGTTCAGGTATGGTGCGGTAAAGGCGGAAAACATCGGCTGACTACGCTCGCGCCGGAGTTGATTCCTCTTTTAAAAAGTCAGATCAAACAGGTCGGAGCGTATTTGGAGAGGGATAAACTGCGTACTGACTACGCCGGCGTATGGATGCCGGATGCGTTGGCTCGAAAATACAGCACCGCAGCGAAAAGCTTGAACTGGCAGTATCTGTTTCCTTCAAAGCGGCTCAGTTTTGAGCCGGGCACGCAATTTCTCCGGCGCCATCACTTCGATGAAACGGGGCTGAATCGTCTCGTGCGTCACGCTGCGCGCAAGGCCGGAATAAAGAAGGATGTCAGTTGTCACACGCTGCGGCATGCTTTCGCCACGCATTTATTACAGGAGGGCGCGGATATTCGCACGGTGCAGCAACAACTCGGTCACGCAGATGTGAAAACTACCGAGATTTACACACATGTTTTGAAGCAAGGTGCGCACGGCGTGCGTAGCCCGCTAAGTAATTTACTCACCGCGCATCGCTAATCGCACCATTGATCGATTGCACGCGCACCGATTTCCAATAGGTGCGTGCCCAATATTGATCGTCGAGGTTCGATAGCATCACGCCTTTTTCTGTCGAGGCATGCAGGAATTTTCCATCTTCGAGATAAATGCCGACGTGGCGCACGCTACGGCCAGTGCGGAAAAATACGAGATCGCCCGTTGTTAAATCGCGTTGATGAATATCTGGGCCGACGTTGACTTGTTCGTCGGTGCTGCGCGGTAATTTAATATTGAATTGTTGTTGATAGGTGAGATAGACAAAGCCCGAGCAATCGACGCCGGTTTTAGTCATGCCGCCCATTTTATATTTCACGCCTTTCCATTGTTGATATTGCGCGTAGAGCGCTTGCTTGACGCGGTTCTGCTCGGATGCCGATTGCGGTGCATTATCAATTGGCGGATTGCTACTGCAACCAGTGAGCTGGAGTGAGAAAAAAATTAGCAATGGAGATAACAACAGTAACTTGCGCATGGCCGATTCTGATCGATATCGAAAGGTACAGAGGTATAGGTACAGAGATAT
>CBFHCK010000431.1:0-2071 GCA_965653955.1 uncultured Spongiibacteraceae bacterium | reverse complement strand
CAAATAAGGAGCAATTAAGGACGCTCGCAATCTTTATTGACGTTCAAAAAACGCGCACGGATAATGCAAAGCATTCTCAAATCGGCGGTAAGCTTCCGTTTTAAAAAGATAAACCGCCCTTCGTAACTATGGACGTCCCGAGAAACCTCTCTGGCCGATCCCTTATAGATTCGCCTGATTTCATGTCGACTAATACCACTTCGCCTAAACACCCACTGTCAACGCGGGCCCGTTGGTTGCGTTGGAACCGCCGTAATGCGTTGCTGTTAACCATGGTGGTTATTGCAGTTGGAGCATATTTTCTTGCGCCAAAGCTGATCGGCGGCGGCGACAATCTCGATCAATATCAGGTGGCGTCGGTGCAACGTGGCGATGTCGAGGATCTGGTAACGGCTACCGGCACGTTGCAACCACGCGATTACGTCGATATCGGTGCGCAGGTATCGGGGCAGCTGAAAAAGATTCATGTCGAAATCGGTTCGGTGGTGTCCGCCGGCGATTTGCTCGCCGAAATCGATCCGACGGTATATCTCGCTAACGTCGAAGCTCGCCGCGCATTGCTGCGTAATCAACGCGCAACGTTGATCGACCGCGAAGCGCAACTCACCCTCGCCGAGTTGCAGTACACACGGCAAAGAAATCTGATGGCGGGCGATGCAACCACAGCCGAATCGCTGCAGGCATCTGAAGCCACCTTGCGTTCGAGCAAAGCGCAATTGCAGGCGTTACAAGCGCAAATCGAACAAACCGAATCGACGCTGAAAGCCGATGAAGCCAATCTCAATTACGCGAAAATTTATGCGCCGATGGCGGGCGTTATCGTTTCGATCAGTGCACGTCAGGGCCAGACGCTGAACACCAATCAGCAAGCGCCGATCATTCTGCGCATTGCCGATCTGTCGACAATGACGGTACAGACGCAGGTATCCGAGGCCGATGTGTCGCGCCTGTCGCCCGATATGGAGGCGTATTTCACGACGCTCGGCAATCGCGGCAAACGCTGGTACGGACAGTTGCGCAAAGTCGAGCCGACGCCGACCGTAACCAACAATGTGGTGCTCTATAACGCGCTGTTCGATGTGGTAAATACCGAACGCACGTTGCTGCCGCAGATGACGGCGCAGGTATTTTTCGTCGCGGCGGCGGCGAAGGATGCGCTGTTCATTCCGGCCGCCGCGCTGACGGCCAAGCTCGATGGTGTGTCCCCTAACAAAGGACGAGGCAAATCGAGCGACAACACGCCAGGCAACCAGCCAGCCAACAGCAAATCGTCAGACAAAACAGCCGCAGCGGCCCCCTTCTCCGATAAGTCAGCCAGCGAAGATCGCGCTGCTCGGCGTGCGCGCATCGCGAATATGACCGAGGCGGAGCGGCAGGTATTTCGCGCCCAACGCGCTGCGGCCCGCGACCAAAACGGCGAAGTGGCCGCGCGCGATGCCGAGAAAACGCAACCGGCGAAGGCTCAGCCAAAAGTGTGGGCCGGCGTAGCGCCGCAATCGCGTCGAGCCAATAAAGAGGCGACGATCAAAGTGGTCGGAGCGAACGGCAAAATCGAAGACCGCACGATTCAGATCGGCATTAGCAATCGCGTCCATGTGCAGGTGCTGTCGGGCGTTAACGAAGGCGATCAGGTTGTGGTCGGACGTAAACCGCCGCCCGGCGCTGAAAGCGCGCAAACGGGTCAAGGCCAAGGCCAGCAACGCGAACGCAACGCACTGCAACCGCATGGTGCACCGACAACGCCAGGCATGGGCGGCCAGCGGTGAACGCATCATCCACCGCCGGTCAGCGTCCGAATGACGCGCCGTTGATTGCGCTGACGGGCGTGACCAGAACCTATGGCGACGGCGACCTGGCCGTGCGGGTTTTGCATGGAATCGATCTGAATATTTACGAAGGCGAGTTCGTCGCTATCGTCGGCGCGTCGGGTTCCGGTAAATCGACGCTGATGAATATCCTCGGCTGTCTCGATCGGCCCAGCAGCGGCACTTATC
This sequence comes from uncultured Spongiibacteraceae bacterium, assembly GCA_965653955.1. GTDB lineage: Bacteria > Pseudomonadota > Gammaproteobacteria > Pseudomonadales > CAMLJR01 > CAMLJR01. The sequence goes on along the minus strand of CBFHCK010000431.1, from coordinate 77 downwards.
GTTTCATGGGCCGGGATGTCAGCACGCTCGACTCCGATGCACTGGCGCAACTGCGGCGCGAAGACTTCGGCTTTATC
>CBFHCK010000430.1:0-2076 GCA_965653955.1 uncultured Spongiibacteraceae bacterium | reverse complement strand
ATTTTCTGAATTGTCGGTATGGTTAATTTTAAGGAAATGCATGTGACTCCGTATTCGGGACTCATGATTGAGCTAGTATAACCGGGGCAAACAATAAGCTCTACTAAACAACGCCACCTAATGCCAATTGCGAGCTACGGATTAGCTCTGGCTTCCTTGCTAGCGTCATTTTGTACATTTCTTTTCTTCTTCGCGTTTCAGGCTGCCAGTAGCAAGGTCATCAAGTTCATCTTCCGCTACGTATTTAACATGTCTCTTTTCTTCGAAATTCCTCCCCGAGGCTTATTTTGGGTCTTCTTCTGAGAGGTGGATGGACTATATATCCATGCTTGGTATTTTACTTTTCGGTGCAACGCTAGCTTTTTGGCTAAGGAACAAGCTTGGTAGGATTACGTTAAGGACGGCTACTGAGAAACAGGACTAACAACTGCAACCGCTGGCTGCTTTCAGCTTCGCTCTCAACGAGCCGCAAATGCCGGTGTTGATTTAGTGCTCCGATAAGTGTTTGCAATGTTTCCTGCGCGCCTTTCGTGTATGCGTCAGCTACATGTAATCGATAGCTGTTCCTTTTTCACCTCGCAAACTTCGTAATGTTTCTTGCTGCCTCCAAAATAATTTTCTGATGTTCCTCAATTTCGGTTCGCTCTACCGCACTACTTGCAAACACACTGTCATCACGACGCGCGGGTTTGTAATTTTCCATTCCTCGGCTCGCATACGGAATGCGATATTTAAAATCATCGGCCACCACGGCGATGCTGTGCCAATCGCTGACTACGACGAAATCGCGTGGCGATTCGTCGAATAGATTTCGGCCCAATGCGTAATCGGCAGTATCGTTGCTCGCTTCGAGCATTTGCAGAGGCGTCACGGCGATATCCATGTGGCTGGTGATGCGTTGAATATCTCGGTGCGGTTTTCCCGGCATCCATACGATTCGTGAGGGGCGGGTTGTTCTTCGGCGAAGCTGGAGTTGTTGCGCTATGCCATATCCGCGGGCCGGTCAGCGCTGTTAAAATCTCCGTCCCTTTTTTGCGCTAACCATTCGGAGTTGCGTGTGAGTATCCGTTACGTCGAGTCTTCGCGTTTGCCTACCCAGTGGGCCGTGTTCGATATGCATGGCTTTTTGGATACCGCGACCGATAAGGAGCACGTTGTGCTGACGCTTGGCGATGTCGCCAACGGCGAGCCGGTGTTATGTCGCGTGCATTCCGAGTGTCTGACCGGCGATGCACTTTTCAGCCTGCGCTGCGATTGCGGCGCGCAACTTGAAGCTGCGTTGCAGAAAATCGCCGCCGAAGGGCGCGGCGCATTGCTTTATCTGCGTCAGGAAGGACGCGGCATCGGCCTGATGAACAAGATCCGCGCGTACAAGCTGCAGGATCAGGGTGCCGATACGGTCGAAGCCAATGTGCAACTCGGGTTTGGCGCCGATATGCGCGATTACAGTATCTGCAAGGCAATGCTTGAACATCTGCACATCGCCTCGGTGAAATTAATGACCAACAATCCGCGCAAGGTTGCGGCATTGGAGCAACAGGGCATTAACGTCGCCGAACGCATGCCGTTACAAATTGGCCGCAATCCGCACAACGCAAAATACCTGTCTACGAAGGCCGGCAAGCTCGGTCATATGTTCGATCATCAGCGCGAAGACGATTAACGAGCGGTATTGAAGCAGGAACAAATTAAACGGCGCTTAACTGCCGCGAGCGGAGAGATTTGCGGGATTTCGCCGAATTTAATTTATAAAGGCGGAGATTGTAAGCAGTGAGTTGCGGCGATCAGGTCGCCGCTTCGTTGCGCACCGGCGTCAGCGGTGACGCCAATCCCAATAACAGCAGGCGTTTGCGAATTGCGCTTTCGATACCGTTGGCATCGAGGCCACATTCGGCGAGTTGTTGCTGATGCGTGCCGTGATCGATAAAGCGATCCGGCAGGCCGAGTTGCAGCAGATTGATCGTTTGCCCGACCGCATTGAAATGTTCGACGACTGCGCTGCCGGCCCCGCCCTGAATCGTGTTTTCTTCGAGCGTCACCAACAGATCGTGCTGCGCGGCCATCGCCGCGAGCAAC
>CBFHCK010000429.1:0-2079 GCA_965653955.1 uncultured Spongiibacteraceae bacterium | reverse complement strand
TTGCAAGGCAACTTCGAGCGCTTCGGCGTAATTTTCTTCGCGAATCAATTTCGCGAATTTTGCCGAGCCGGTGATATTGGTGCGCTCGCCGACATTGACGAATAACGAGTTTTCATCGATGACGAACGGTTCCAGTCCGCTCAATCGACATGCTTTAGGTAATTGGGGAACGGCGCGCGGTTTTAAATCGGCGACCGCATCGGCAATCGCACGAATGTGCTCTGGTGTCGTACCGCAACAGCCGCCGACGATATTCACCAATCCGCTTTCGGCAAATTCGCGGACGATGACGGCCATTTCTTCCGCGCTTTGATCGTACTCGCCGAATTCATTCGGCAAACCGGCGTTCGGATGCGCGCTGACAAATGTTTCCGCGCAATTCGCCAACGCATACACATACGCGCGCAATTCGGCGGCGCCCAATGCGCAGTTCAAGCCGATGCTGAGCGGCTGTGCGTGGGCGAGCGAATACCAGAAGGCTTCGGTGGTTTGCCCCGATAAGGTACGGCCGCTGGCGTCGGTGATGGTGCCCGAAATCATGATCGGCAATTCGTAGCCGATATCGTCGAAGTAACTTTGCACCGCGAACGTCGCGGCTTTCGCGTTCAGCGTGTCGAAAACGGTTTCGATCAGAATGATGTCGGCGCCGCCATCGATCAGGCCTTTAGTTGCTTCGCGGTAGTTTTCGACCAGCTCGTCGAAGGTGACATTGCGGAAAGCGGGATCGTTGACGTCGGGTGAAATCGTCGCGGTGCGGCTGGTCGGGCCGAGCACGCCGGCGACATAGCGCGGCCGCTCGGGCGTTTTTGCCGTCATCGCATCGGCGGCGGCGCGGGCGAGGCGGGCGCCTTCGACATTCAGTTCGTACACCAGCTCTTCCATGCCGTAATCGGCTTGCGAGACGCGGGTCGAGTTAAACGTGTTGGTTTCAAGAATGTCGGCGCCGGCTTCGAGGTATTGGGTATGAATCGCCGAAATCACATCGGGCCGCGTCAACAACAGCAGGTCGTTATTGCCTTTGAAATCGCGGTGATAATCCCGGAAGCGGTCGCCACGATAATCGGACTCCTGCAATTGATAGGTCTGGATCATCGTCCCCATCGCGCCGTCGAGGATCAGAATGCGGTCCTGCAGGGCTTGCTTCAGCGTTGCGATGCGATGGTTGCGGGCGATGTTCATTCAATCTCCGGATATGTCTGGGGTCTGGGTGATAGAGAGCTTTATCGAGGCTCACTAGTCCTAAGGCCCGCTAGTATAGGCGGCTGAGAATCTATATCAAAGTTTTTTGATATAGATTGGCGGGCGGGGATAATACCTGAGTATGGAAGTCGGGCATAGCATGTGATAAGTTCGCGGCAGACTCCCGCTCCGAAAGACCGCGCGAGTATACTGCGCGCCCCGCACGCGACCCTTACCGTTTTCCGGATACTCATTGTTATGACCAGCAGCACCGACACCGTAAAGCTCACGATTACCGAAGCAGCGCAGGATTACCTCGCCGAACTGCTGACCAAGCAGGACCCCGAAGTGATCGGTGTGCGCATGTTCATCAACCAGCCGGGAACGCCGAAGGCTGAAACGTGCATCGCCTACTGCCGCTCCGACGATGAGAAGCCCGACGACCTGGTCGAGCAATATCCGAAGTTCAAAGCCTATTTCGAGCGCCGCAGCATTCCCTTTCTTGAAGATGCACTGGTCGATTTCGCCAAGGACCGGATGGGCGGTCAGCTGACGATCAAAGCGCCGAACGCGAAACTTCCGAAGGTTGGCGAGGAAAGCCCGCTCGAAGATCGCGTCAACTATCTGCTGTATAACGAAGTGAACCCATCGCTGGCGGCGCACGGCGGTGAAGTCAGTCTGATCGAAATCACCACCGATGATGTTGCGGTGTTGAAATTCGGCGGCGGCTGCCAGGGTTGCGGCATGGTGGACGTGACGCTGAAGCAGGGCGTCGAGAAAACATTGCTGGAGCAGATTCCGCAGTTGAAAGGTGTGCGCGATGTCACCGATCACACCGATAAAACTCAAGCCTATATGTAACGGCGTAAAAGCTGACAATGAAAAGGGCGATCAAATGAT
>CBFHCK010000428.1:0-2080 GCA_965653955.1 uncultured Spongiibacteraceae bacterium | reverse complement strand
CCTTCACGGCCCGAGGGGATGCCGGCTAACGATTTCTTTTCTCAAAAACACTTCCATCCTCTGGGGACCATACCGTGACAACCGCGATTTCTTCGTTCGAAACAAAAGTCGTATGCGCTTTAGTTCAGCAGCGCCCTCGTAAAACTTTATATCTTGCGCTGCGCGCATTAATGGCAGGCGCGGTTGCGAGCACCTCGCTGATTGCGGCGGCTGATCCGCAATCGCAGGAAGAAAATGTTTTACGGGCTGTTAACGTGAAAGCAAAGGCACCTAGCGGCTCCGCTGAACAGGGTTATCGAAGCGAAAGCGTTTCTGCCGCAGGCCCATGGCAGGGGCGCAGCCTGCAAGACACCCCCTACTCCATCAATGTGTTTTCGGAAGAATTGATCAAAAACCTGCAAGCCACCGCGCCGGATCAGGTTTATCGCGTCAATCCCACGACGCAATTGGTTCGACCGCAGCATGAGAACAACCAGCCGCGCATCATGATGCGCGGTTTTTCGGTGCAACGGTCGTATCGCGATGGTGTTCCCGACGATCAGTACAACCACACCGCCACCATGGAAGACACGTCGCAAATCGAGATATTGAATGGTCTCTCGGGTTTTCTGTATGGCGCAAACAACGTAGGCGGCGTCGTCAATTACGTGACCAAGCAATCCACCGACGAACGTCTCAATCAAGTTACCGTCAGCAGCCTCGGCAATGAAAGCTGGTACGTACACGGCGATTTTGGTGGCAAATTCGATACCGATGGCCGTTTTGGCTACCGGGTGAATCTTGTCGAACAAGGTGGCGATACAGCAATCGAGCGACAGGAGATCGAGAAAACGTTCTACAGCGTGGCACTCGACGGCTATCTGTTTGAAAACTTCTGGGTGCAGTTAAACGGCATGGAGTACACCTATGACGTCAACGGTTCACAGGCTTACTGGTATTTCGCCAACGGTGTGAAAAGACCGTCCGCCAATAAAATCGATAACGATATTTCATGGGGGCAGCCCTGGACCAATCGCTGGTACGACTACAACCGCTACGGCATCAAGATGAAATGGGAAGTCAGCGACCGTGTGGGAGTTCGCGCGGCCTATGTCGATAACCGTGGCACACGAGGATCTGAAAGCGTCAGCAATACCCTGACTTCCGCTAACACTTACAACCAATCGATTACCGGCGTATATGCGCCGGGAGTCGATCGATTGCTAAGCCAGCAGCGCGACAAGGGCGCCGCCATATACGCTGACTTTGCTTTCGATACGAGCAGCATTCAACACAAACTCACCGCCGGAGTGCAGCACAGCAATTCCCGGCAATATCGGATGAGCGGGCCGCAACAAGCAGCGATCGATCTGATCGGTCTTCCATTGTCGTCACCAACGATAATTTCGCGACCCGACAACATCGTTGCCATGGACCGCGGCGACAAAAATCTCAGCAGTCACAATGAATATCGCAGCCTGGTTGTTGGCGATGACCTCACATTCAACGATCAGTGGTCTGCACTATTGGGCGCTGCGCGCACCACGATCAAAGAAAAAACGGGAGCCGGCTACGATAAGTCCGCCACCACGCCTTCGGTGTCGGTGCTGTATAAACCGGTCGAAAATCTCACGACGTATGTCAGTTACATCGAAGCACTCGAAACCGGCGGAAGGGCAGCAGCGGAATACAATGGTTCGCCGGTAGCAAATGAAGGCGAGGTTTTTGAGCCGCTCACGAGCGAGCAGATCGAAATTGGCGCAAAGACAACGCTCGGTGGTTTGGCACTAAGCTCTGCGCTGTTTCGAATTGAAAAGGGTTTGCAGTACTACGACGTAACCAACCCGCAATCGCCACGCTTCGTACAAGACGGTAAACAGGTGCATCAGGGAATCGAGTTCACCGCGATCGGCATGCTCACCGACAATCTCAGCGTTCTCGGCGGCTTCACCTGGCTCGATGCGGAAGTCAAAGAGCAAAAGCAGCAGCCGCAGCTTGAAGGTAAAGAGCCTGCGGATGTTGCCGAACAGCTCTACAAACTGCGCGCGGAATACAACGTACCGCAATTGCGCAATCTGAGTTTGTCGGCAGCGGCGATCTA
>CBFHCK010000427.1:0-2083 GCA_965653955.1 uncultured Spongiibacteraceae bacterium | reverse complement strand
AACTTCATCGATATCCTGAAGCTGTTCCAGGAAGATCCGCAGACCGAAGCGATCGTAATGATCGGCGAAATCGGCGGTTCGGCTGAGGAAGAAGCGGCAGCGTTCATCAAGGCGAACGTGACCAAGCCGGTCGTGTCGTACATCGCTGGCGTTACCGCTCCTCCCGGCAAGCGCATGGGTCACGCAGGCGCGATCATCTCCGGCGGCAAAGGCACTGCGGACGAAAAATTCGCCGCGCTGCAAGACGCCGGTGTGCATACCGTGAAGTCGCTGGCTGATATCGGTAAGACGTTGAAAGAAGTGACCGGCTGGTAAGTGCAGCGGGTTTGAAAAAGGGCGCTTCGGCGCCCTTTTTTATTGCCGACAATTTCTCTGGATCTAGGGAAGAAGGTATCGACTCGTTGTTTTCAGGACCGTCAGCGACAAGGATGTCGCTGACGAGCTATAGGGACTTGCCGCGTGTCCTGAAAACAACGAGTCGATGCCTTCAAGCACCGCATTAGCTGACTTGAAATCGCCAACGTCGCCCCCACATTTCACGCACGAATTTTGGGTGTGATTTTTCTTCAGGAGATGTGTAGATGACCACCGCCGCCAAGCAGACGATGGGTTTTCAGACCGAAGCCCGCCAGCTGTTGCAGTTGATGATCCATTCGCTGTACAGCAACAAAGAAGTGTTCCTGCGCGAATTGATTTCCAATGCCTCGGATGCTGCCGACAAACTGCGTTTCGAAGCGCTGTCAAAGCCCGAGCTGTTCGAGAGCGATCCGAATCTGCAAGTTCGCATCGAGTTCGATAAAGACGCGAAAACCATCACCATCAGCGATAACGGCATCGGCATGTCGCATGACGAGGCCGTCAGCCATCTCGGTACCATCGCGCGCTCCGGCACCGCCGATTTCTTGAAAAATTTAAGCGGCGATCAGAAAAAAGATTCGCAGCTGATCGGCCAATTCGGCGTCGGTTTTTATTCGGCATTCATCGTCGCCGATCGTGTCGAAGTGTTTACGCGCCGTGCCGGTTTACCCGCAGAAGAGGGTGTGCATTGGGAGTCGAAAGGCGAAGCGGATTTCACTGTCGAGTCATTCACGAAAGCCGATCGCGGCACTAAAGTGGTTTTGCACCTGCGCGCCGATGATGCGGAATTTGCCGACAACTGGCGCATTCGCTCAGTCGTCAAAAAATATTCTGACCACATTTCGATTCCGGTGCTGATGCAAAAGCCGTCGTTCGAAACCAACGAAGACGGCAGCGAAAAAACAGCCGAGGAAAAAAACGCTGCGCCCGAATTTGAAACGATCAACACCGCGACAGCGCTGTGGACCCGTCCGCGCAATGATGTCAGCGACGAAGAATATAAAGAATTCTACAAACACATTTCGCACGATTTCGAAGAGCCGGTGAGCTGGAGCCATAACAAAGTCGAAGGCAAGCAGGAATACACCAGTTTGCTGTTTGTGCCGAAGCGCGCGCCGTTCGATATGTGGAATCGCGACAAGCCGCGCGGCCTGAAGTTGTATGTACAACGTACGTTTATCATGGATGAGGCCGAGCAGTTTTTACCGCTGTATTTGCGCTTCATCAAAGGTGTGGTCGATTCGAACGATCTGCCACTGAACGTATCGCGCGAAATTCTGCAACACAATGCGCAAGTCGATGCGATGCGCTCGGCGTTGACTAAGCGCGCGCTCGACATGCTCGAAAAACTCGCGAAATCCGAGCCGGAAAAATACCAGGAATTCTGGAAAGAATTTGGTCAGGTGTTGAAGGAAGGCCCCGCCGAGGATTTCAGCAATCGCGAAAAAGTGGCGAAACTGCTGCGTTTCTCGACTACGCATACGAACAGCGAGACGCAGGATCAATCGCTCGATGATTACGTAGCGCGAATGAAAGAAGGGCAGGAAAAGATTTATTACATCGCGGCGGAAAATTTCAATACCGCAGCAAATAGCCCGCATCTCGAAGTATTCCGCAAAAAAGGTATAGAAGTCGTACTGCTGTTCGATCGCGTCGACGAATGGTTGATGGGCCATTTATCGGAATTCGACGGCAAGCAATTACAGGATGTCGGTAAAGGCGAGCT
>CBFHCK010000426.1:0-2086 GCA_965653955.1 uncultured Spongiibacteraceae bacterium | reverse complement strand
ATGGTTAAACACCCGAATAGCCGCCGCCGTTAACGTGAATAATCTGACCGGTGATGTAAGAGCTGTCCTCCGATGCCAGCATCACATAAACCGGCCCTAACTCTGCGGGCTGCCCGGCGCGCTTCATCAGTGTGTCGGAACCGAATTTCGCCACCTTGTCATCGGGAAAACTCGCCGGAATCAAGGGTGTCCAGATCGGTCCCGGCGCCACCTCGTTAACGCGAATGCCGCGTTCGCCGAGCGCCTTCGCCAGGGATACGGTAAATGCCTGAATGGCGCCCTTTGTCGCGGAATAATCGATAAGCGCGGGGTTGCCTTTAAAACTGGTCACCGAACCGGTATTGATGATGGCACTGCCGGTTTTCAGATGCGGCAACGCCGCCTGTGTCATGAAAAAGAAGCCAAAGATATTGGTATTGAACGTATCGCGTAATTGCTGCTCGGAGATATCTTCGAGCTGGGTTTGCATATGCTGTTCGCCCGCGTTATTGACGAGAATATGCAGCGAACCGAATTGCTTTATTGTTTCTTCGACGGCGTTCTGACAAAACACCTTCACACCGCAGTCGCCCCGCAGCAGCAGCGCTTTTTGACCTTCTTTTTCGATCAATCGCTGCGTTTCGAATGCGTCCTCGTCTTCATCGAGATAAACAATCGCCACATTCGCGCCTTCGCGTGCGAAATGCAGCGCGACGGCCCGGCCGATGCCACTGTCGCCGCCGGTAATCAATGCGGTCTTTCCCTTCAGCTTTTCGGAGCCGAGATAATTTTCGCGAATCGATACCGGTTGGGGATCCATCGGACGCTGTTCGCCAGGCTGTTTCGATTGATGCTGCGGCGGTTGCTGTTGAGTAAAAGTCATCGCGATTTCCCTCCAAATCGAATTACGTCAAACGTGGTTCAGGAAGTAAATGGCAAAACCGCACCGCGCGTTTCTTCGCGCGGCGATTGATGAAATTGGGCGCGTATCACTTCGGTAATTTCCTGCACACGCGACCGCGGTAAATCGATCATCACAAGGTGACGACCTTCGTTAATGGCGGGCAGGAATTTTTTCAAGCGTCGATTCGTCGTCGCCAATCCAACCATGCCACCTATCCACGCACCGTGTGCAGCAATGATCAATGTCACCACAGCGAATGCAATGGCGGGCATTTGCCGTAAAAAATCCAACGAATAAACCAATGCCAGTCCAACCACGGCGCCAACTACGAGCCCGATGACGCCGCCCTCCTCGCCGAAACGAACTATTTCTCGCGTTTGCAAAGGCGATGCGGAATGCAGGTGATATTTATAAAGACCGGCTTCATCGCCGCTTAAAACGTGAATACGACTATCGGGAACGCGATGCCTATGCAGATAATCCGTTATATGCTGCACCGCAGAAATATCGTCGAACAGGTAATAAAGACGCATGGTATTTACCTCCTCAATCAACGATTAGTAACGGTATTTCTCACAGCGTTTCGGCACCGAATTACGGCGCTTCAAAGGTCTGCATATATCGCCGGTTATCGGTATCAATGTTGTATCGCTAAATGCTGACCTTCAGCGGATGCTTTCGGTGGTGGCTTTCACACCTCATGCATCAAAAAAAATCAATTGGAAAATAAAAAGCAAATCCAGGGCCAAACAACACTGACCTGAAGTTCTGATAATTACTTAAGAATTTTTATCGGAAGAATCGATGTATTTCCGAAGCGAGATGGCATCGAATGGCGCATGAACTTTTATATCGTTGTCGAAATAACAAAATATTTTGCGCGATTTTCCGCTGCGCTCGAGCTTACTCGTTTCGATAAGGCGCGCATCGTCGACCTGCTCTCCGCGATGCCAGGTGACGATGCGCCTCGCCCAAAACCGCAGCGCATCTTCTGTGTATCCGCTCGCGTACAGTTCTTCTTCGCCGTGCAATCGCAGATACATGAAGTCGGCTGTCACGTTTTCGTACAGCGGCCATTTTCCGGCTGTATCCGCGACAACGAGCGCCACATTGTAAGCACGCAGCAAATCGACAAATTCAGCGCACACAAAACTATTATTCCGAATTTCCACGGCATGTCTGAGGCGGCGATTTTTGTCGATG
>CBFHCK010000425.1:0-2114 GCA_965653955.1 uncultured Spongiibacteraceae bacterium | reverse complement strand
GCGCCAGCGAACCGGTAAAACCGGCGCCGGTCGCCATCATCATGTATTTCAATATATCTCGGCGGTTCATACGGGATCCTCAAACGGGATTTGTAATACGTTGTCACTTAGTTGGAGCACATCGCTTCGGTGCAATGTGCTCATTTTTTTCGATTGGTTTAATGGTGGTGATGCTGATGTGCTGAGGATTTCTGCGCGACTTCCTTACCATCCTTGCATGTGGTTTTGCCGGCGCCGACGCTCCATGCAATACCTTGCTCAAGCAGTTTTGCGCTATTCGGCTCGGTGTACGATTCGGGGCGATGGCCGATAGCGGTGTAGAACGAACGGCCATTTCCGATGCATTGCGTCCACGCCAGCGGATGCTCGCCGCCCATCAACAATCGAGCTTCCGGTTTGTAGCTGGATTCATCGAGCGTCGCGAGAATCGTTGCGCCTTTCGCACGCGGATTCGACGCAAACGAATACCACTCTTCGCTCATACTCCATTGGCTCGGCAGCACTGCGGTAATGTCGGACGAGCGTTCGACTTTCACTGTTCCCGTTTGGTACTGCGGGTTCATCGGATGACCAATGAATTGCGCGCCGATCAGCGTATTCACGTACCAATCCCAGAGATACATGTGATCGCCACCCGCACCGTGAACACCGGCGAAACCACCGCCGTTTTTAATGTACGTTTCAAAGGCTGCGCGCTGCGATAACGTCAAGACGTCGCCGCTGTTGTTGTTCCACACCACCGCATCGTAATTCTTCAGCTGTGCGGCATTAAATACAGCGCCGTTATCGGTGAAGGTAATTGACCAGCCGCGCCGCTCGGCCATTTCGCGCAGTGCTTTACGCGCTGCATCCACCGAGGGTTGATCGAGAAAACCGGTGATTTTTTCGAACACTAACAGTGCTGGATGATTCTTGGGAGCCGGCAATTCCGGCGGCGTATGGTCGTAGCGTGCGCAACGGGCAACAGCCGCCTCATCGGTAACCGGCACCTGTGCAAGCGCCTGATTGAGTGGGTCCATTTTGGCTTTAAGCGCCGGCATATATTCGGTCAAGCTTTTGGGAGTCATCGTAACCGCCAGACTCGGCGTCTTGGTACTGAAGTGCGAACCTAGCTTGGGCAGAATTCCTTCCATCGCGCTGACCGCGCGTGGATCGATCAGCAGATCAATCAGCGGCGTATCGATCGAATACGGCTCCCGCGCCAGCGGACAATCCGTTAAATTCGCGGCCGGCTCCGCTGCCAGCGCCGCACTTGAAACCAATACAGCGCCGATTACTGCGCTCAGATTGATCGATTTATTTTTCATACGATTTCCTTTTGTGTGACCGCCCTATTTATGGCGATGAAAAAAACAAAGACTATCGAAACAAGCTCTGCAGAAATTTACCGCCGTCGGCAGCCAGCGCATCTTGAGACGATGCGAGCGGCCGCCAAATCGCCGCAGCATCGGCAATCGCTACACAATCGGGAGTGAACGATTCAATTACTGCGTCACCTCGATAACCGATATCGTGCAAGGCGCGTCGCACTTCCTGCCAATGCACCTGCCCTGCGCCCGGTGTGCCGCGATCGCTTTCGCTGGCATCGACATACGCAAGATCGTCACCGGCGAGCACGATGGCGTCATACACATTTTTTTCTTCGATGTGCATGTGAAACGTATCGAGATGAATACGCACCGCTGGCGAATCGATATCGCGAATTAATTGCTTCACCTGCGCCGAGGTATTGATCAGATCGGTTTCAAAGCGGTTGAGCGGTTCGATACACAGCGTCACGCCGTAATCCGCAGCCATTTTGCCGGCGGTTTTTAATCCTTCCACCGCTCGATCCCACTCGCGCTGCTTCTGCTCGGCCGGCACCTGCCGACGCTTGCCGACGGCGGAATACATCGGACCGACCATCAAGCGCACATCGAGCTGCTGGCAAATCTCCAAAACCGATTTGATGTAATCGAGACTTTCCTTTCGATAACGCGGATCGTCGTGCGTCAGATCGCGCGTGGGCCCGAAAGCGCCCGTGACATGCAAACGAATCGGCGATTCCTGCTGCGCGGCACGAATTGCGGCAACATCGATCGTCGCGGCATCTTCGACCGGAATCGTGAACGCAT
>CBFHCK010000424.1:0-2122 GCA_965653955.1 uncultured Spongiibacteraceae bacterium | reverse complement strand
GCGCTGCAGTTTGCTGTCGATGGTGGTGTAGGCGGTGTAGCCGTCGGTATACGCGCGCAGACCGAACCGTTCGATCATTTCCTGGCGCACCATTTCAGCGGCGTAGCCTGCCTCCACACCGGAAATCGAACCGTGATAGCTCGCCGCCAATGGCTCGCTCAAAGCATCGTTCAATTGCTGTTCGGTGATGTCGCCAAGCGCATACATGCGACCGAGAATCCAGTCGCGTCGGCGAGTAGCGCGCTCGGGGTTGGTGATCGGGTTATTCGCCGACGGCGCTTTCGGCAGGCCAGCCAGCATTGCCCATTGGCTGATCGTCAGTTCGCCGATCGATTTTCCGTAATACACCTGCGCGGCCGCTTCGACGCCATAAGCGCGGTGGCCGAGAAAAATCTTGTTCAGATAAAGCTCAAGAATCTCCTGTTTGCTGAGTTCGTGCTCTATCTGTAACGCCAGCAGGATTTCGTTGAATTTGCGCGCGAAGGTGCGCTCCTGAGACAGAAAATAATTTTTGGCGACCTGCATCGTGATGGTGCTGCCGCCGGTTTGGATGTGGCCACTGGTCAGTAGTTGCGATGCCGCGCGCACGAGGCTCTTCACATCGACGCCGTGGTGCTTGAAAAAACTATCGTCTTCGGCAGCGAGTACGGCTTTGATAAACAACGGCGGCAAATCGGCCAATTTCTTTGGTGTGCGCCGCATCTCACCGTATTCGCCAATCAATTCTCCATCGCGGGTGTACACCCTTAACGGAGTCTGCAATTGCATATCTCGCAGAACATCGACAGATGGCAAATTCGGACTAAGGTATAGGAACGCTGCGGCACCTAGCAGCAACGGAATAGCCCCTGCACCCAGAACCAACCAGATCACGTTGCGGAGAAAACTGCTGAGTTTCGTCATATTTTTCTAATACTGATAATAACTTAGCGATAACGTACCGCAGGCGACTTGGTGAAAGTGTGAAATTATAAGCACTTTTTTTGCTGGAACGCATTTGCGCAATTGCAGGTCGTGGTATTTAATTCATCTTGTAAAATTGTGCTCTAAGTCACGGATGCAGATAGGAAATTTACTGTGATCAGCAGTTTATTCGGAAAAAAACGAACTTTGCCCGTGCTTGGTATCGATATCAGCTCTTCTTCAGTGAAGCTGCTCGAGCTGAGTCGCAGTGGCGACCAATATCGCGTCGAGAGCTACTCAGTTGCTTCGCTGCCGCCCAATGCTGTGGTCGAGAAAAACTTGGCCGAAGTAGAGACGGTTGCGGATGTGCTGCGTACCGCGCATAGCCGTGCCAAAACCAAGCTCAAAACGGTGGCGGTGGCGGTGGCTGGCTCGGCGGTCATCACGAAACAGATCGATATGCCTGCCGGTCTGACCGATGACGCAATGGAGACGCAGATCAGTCTCGAAGCCGACCAATACATTCCTTATCCGCTCGATGAAGTTGCGCTCGATTTCGAGGTGCAAGGCCCATCGGCGAATAATCCCGATCAAGTCGATGTGCTGCTGGCCGCGTGTCGCCGCGAAAATGTCGATTCGCGCGTCGATGCGCTCGAACTCGCAGAGCTAGCCCCTAAAGTTGTGGACGTCGAAGCATACGCAGTCGAGCGGGCGTTCAAACTTTGCCAGACGCAGTTCGATTACGACGACAACAGCGTCGTGGCGATCGTCGATATCGGTGCGACCATGACCACGCTGAGCGTACTGGTGGGTGGAAGCACTGTTTATACACGCGAGCAGTTGTTCGGCGGCCGTCAATTGACCGAAGAAATTCAGCGCCGCTATGGCCTGACCGTCGAGGAAGCTGGGCTGGCGAAAAAACAGGGCGGCCTTCCCGACGATTACGAGCACGATGTGCTGGAGCCCTTCAAAGACGCTGTGGTGCAACAGATCACACGCTCGCTGCAATTTTTCTTCTCGTCGAGCCAATACAACGATGTCGATCAGATTCTGCTTGCCGGCGGCGTTGCGTCGATGAGCGGTCTGGTCGAGCTGGTGCAGGAACGCCTCGGTACCTCGACATCGATCGCAAATCCGCTGGCGCGCATGGCGGTGGCGTCGCGTGTCGATGTCGCTGCGCTAACAAATGATGCGCCTTCGCTAATGATTGCTTGCGGAT
>CBFHCK010000423.1:0-2130 GCA_965653955.1 uncultured Spongiibacteraceae bacterium | reverse complement strand
TGGATTGCATTTTGCGCTTACAGACTCAGCACTTTCTCGCCACGCGCAATTCCCGACACGCCGCTCCACACAACTTCGAGAATCACTGCATCGCCGACCGCTTCGAGAAACGCGTCGAGCTTGTCGCTCGCGCCGACCACCTGAATCGTGTAAACGGTCGGGCCGACATCGATGATCTGGCCGCGAAAGATATCGGTGCAGCGCTTGATTTCGGCGCGCTGTGCGCCAGTCGCACGCACTTTCACCAGCATCAATTCGCGCTCGATATGCGCACCTTCAGTCAAGTCCACGAGCTTCACGACATCGATCAATTTATTCAGATGCTTGGTGATCTGCTCGATGATGTGATCGTCGCCGACCGTTGTCAGCGTCAAGCGCGACAAGGTCGGATCTTCGGTGGCGGCGACGTTTAAGGTATCGATGTTGTAACCGCGTTGCGAAAACAAACCGACCACACGCGACAACGCACCCGGCTCGTTCTCCATCAATAACGAAATAATTCTTCTCATTTATGTGCGCTCCGTTTTGCTCAGCCACATATCACGCATGGAGCCGTTCGGGGCCACCAGCATCGGGTAAACGTGTTCGTGCGGATCGACATGAATGTCGAGGAACACCAACCGATCCTTCAGCGCGAACGCCTCTTTCATCGCGCCTTCGAGATCTTCTTTTTTATCGACGCGAATACCGACGTGCCCATACGCTTCGGCGAGCTTCACGAAATCCGGCAGCGAATTTTCATAGGTACTCTGCGAATAGCGGCTTTCGTACTGCATGTCCTGCCATTGCTTGACCATGCCGAGATAGCCGTTGTGCAGATTGATGATCTTCACCGGAATGTTGTACTGCGTGCAGGTAGACAGTTCCTGAATATTCATCTGGATCGAACCTTCGCCGGTCACACACGCAACATCGGCATCCGGAAACGCGAGTTTGACGCCCATCGCAGCCGGGAAGCCGAAACCCATCGTCCCCAAGCCACCCGAGTTGATCCAACGCCGCGGCTTGTTGAAACGGTAGTACTGTGCCGCATACATCTGATGCTGACCGACATCCGACGTGACGAAAGCTTCGCCGTTGGTCACCTTGTACAACGTTTCGATCGCATACTGCGGCTTGATTAGCGAACTGGATGCGTCGTAACGCGTCTTCGTCCACAGGCCCGCGTGCTCGCGCCAGCCACCGATTTTTTTCCACCATTGTTCGATGGCTGCTTTGTCGGTATCGCCACCTTCGCGACGCGCTTCGGCGAGCAGATCGAGCATATCGGTCAGAACCGAATCCACGGGGCCGACGATAGGTACATCGGCGGTGATGGTTTTTGAAATCGCCGCCGGATCGATATCGATATGAATGATTTTCGCACCCGGGCAGAACTTGCTCGGCGTATTGGTGACACGATCGTCAAAGCGCGCGCCGACAGCGAGAACCACATCGGCCTCGTGCATCGACATATTCGCTTCGTAAAAACCGTGCATGCCGAGCATGCCGAGGAATTGCTTGTCGGCGGGATATCCGCCCAACCCCATCAACGTACTGGTTACCGGAAAGTTCAAATCGCGAGCGAGCCTGGTCAATAGCTCGCTGGCATTGCCCTGAATAACGCCGCCGCCGGAATAAATAACCGGTTGCTTCGCTGCGAGCAGCAGGCTGACCGCCTTCTTGATCTGGCCGGCGTGACCGCGCGTCGCCGGCGCGTAAGAACGCAGCTTCACGCGTTTCGGGTAGCTGTACTCGTATTTGTCGAAGGGATTAGTAATGTCTTTCGGCAAATCGATGACGACCGGACCGGGGCGACCCGTCGACGCAATGAAGAACGCCTTCTTGATCGCTTCCGGAATATCGACGGCTTTTTTCACCAGAATGCTGTGCTTCACGATCGGCCGCGAGACGCCGATCATGTCGGTTTCCTGGAATGCATCCTCACCGATCAAATGCGTGGCGACCTGCCCGGATAACACCACCAGCGGGATCGAATCCATATAAGCAGTGGCGATGCCGGTGATGGCATTGGTGGCGCCGGGCCCGGAAGTTACCAGCACGACGCCGGTTTTGCCTGTCGCGCGCGAATACGCATCCGCCGCGTGGGTAGCCGCCTGCTCATGGCGCACCAGAATGTGCGGAATCTTC
>CBFHCK010000422.1:0-2147 GCA_965653955.1 uncultured Spongiibacteraceae bacterium | reverse complement strand
CGAACGCCCGATGCATCATCCGGCCAACGATCAGCGATGGCAGGAAAACTCACCGCCCTGTCTTGATCGGCATTCGCATGCACGATCAACGTCACCGGTTCCGGCTCGACCAGTACCGCTTCCGGATGCAGCTCGACATGCTGCTGCGAAACCTTGAACTGCGGCTCTTCGACGACAACACCATCGACCGATACCCAACCACCTTCGATATACAACTCGGCCTCACGCCGCGAACAGCGGATCAGCTCGATCAGGCGTTTGGATAAACGAATAGAGTCATCGGTCATAAAAGAGGATTCGCAAAAAGACCGCAGGAGACAGGGCGGGGATAGGATTATTAACTATCCACCCTTTGAATACGCAAACGGAAATGGCGTGTTGATTTACGAGTTTCGCCCTATTTCAATAAACGTCATCAAATCGAAAACGAAGAGCCGCACCCGCATGTCGTTGCGGCATTTGGATTGTTGATAACAAAGCGCGAGCCTTCGAGGCCCTCCTTGTAATCGACTTCCGAGCCGGCTAGGTATTGGTAGCTGAGCGGATCGAGCAGTGCGATAACGCCGTCTTTTTCGATTTGCGTGTCGTCCTCGGCCGCCTCGTCTTCAAAGCTGAAGCCGTATTGAAAACCCGAGCAGCCGCCGCCGGTTACATAGACGCGCAATTTCAGCGAGGGATTTTCTTCTTCCTCAACCAGGCTTTTAACTTTGGCTACCGCGCTCTCGGTGAGAAACAGCGGCTGCGGAACAAATTCGGTGACGACGGACATAACAACCTCTAACACGCGCCCGACACGGCCGGGCTGACTCTACTGTATGGGTTCGAGGCGCCTCGGCTTCAAGGCGCCGTTCACCACTAAGGCCCCGTCACCATTAAGGCAACAAGGCGACGATATCGAGCCCCTGCTCTTCCGGGAAGCCGAACATGATGTTCATGCACTGCACCGCTTGGCCGGACGCGCCTTTGACCAGATTGTCGATCGCGGCCAGCACGACGACAGTGTTGCGCCCTTGCGGCCGATGGATCGCGATCCGACACATGTTCGAGCCTTTGACGCTGCGCGTCTGCGGATGACTCCCTGCCGGCAATACATCGACGAACGGTTCGCTTTCGTAGCGCTGCTCGTACGTCGCCTGGATCACTTCGAGCGGCACCTCGGTGGTCAGTTCCGCGTACAGCGTCGAATGAATGCCGCGCACGGTCGGCAACAGATGCGGCACGAACGTCAGCTGCACAGGCCCTGCGGCGATATCGGCCAAGCCCTGTTCGATTTCGGGCAGGTGGCGGTGGCCGGCCACACCATACGCTTTAAAGCTGTCGTTGAGTTCGGAAAATAGATTGTCGATCTTGGCCTGGCGGCCGGCGCCGCTGACGCCCGACGCAGAGTTGGCGATCAGCCGCGAGCGATCGACCCAGCCGTTTTCGAGCAGCGGCAGAAAGCCGAGCTGCACCGAGGTCGGATAACAGCCGGCTGCCGCGACCAATTGCGCTTCGTGAATCTTCTCGCGATTTACTTCGGGCAGGCCGTAAACCGCCTGTTTCAGCAGATCGGGGGCGATGTGTTTTTCGTGATACCAGCTCGACCACCGCTCCGCATCGCGGATACGAAAGTCGGCCGACAGATCGACGATGCGCACGCCGCGCTTGATCAGATCGGGCACGGTCTGCATCGCGACGTTATGCGGCGTCGCGAAGAACACGACATCGCAGCTGGCGAGTTGATCGTGATCGGGCACCGTGAAGCGCAGATCGACATGGCCGCGCAGGTTCGGGTACATATCCGCCACCGCCTGACCGGCCTCGGAGCGCGACGTTATCGCGACCAATTCAACCTGCGGGTGCTTCGACAGAAGGCGTAACAACTCGACGCCGGTGTATCCGGTGCCGCCGACAATACCGACTTTGATCACGACCAAATCCTCTGAAATCTATCTGCAATAGTTTTCCCGCCAGTCGCGACGGGGCAGCCATGATAAAACATCGCGTCGATCCAGGCAGCGGAAACATCGGTTATGCCGTCAGCACGAAAATCTCTCTCGATTTCAGCCCGCCCCGATCGACTAGAATGCGTTGCATTCCACTGGGCGAGACAACCTCATGCTCTGGCTTAAAGCCTTCCACGTGATCTCTATCGTTTGCTGGTTCGC
>CBFHCK010000421.1:0-2147 GCA_965653955.1 uncultured Spongiibacteraceae bacterium | reverse complement strand
TTCCATTAATAATGCCGCGACTTTGGTACAAAAAAGCGCATGGGCCAGCTTATGACAATGGTTATATCAACCGCATCAAATTTTACAATGACACCACGCAACCGGCGCAGGGTTTATTTTTAAATCAGGATGATGCGCTTCTTGCCGATCGTAATGTTCGATACGGCTTGGCTTATGCGATGAATTTCGATCAGTTGCTAAAAACCGTATTACGTGGCGATTACGAACGCAAGCAAACATTAAATGAGGGCTACGGCGATTACAGCAATCGTAGCATTCGGGCTCGGCCATTCGATCTTGCAAAAGCTGATTATTACTTCAAAGCAGCAGGATGGAATGATCGCGACTCCGATGGTATTCGTATCAAGAACGGACAAAGGCTTTCAGTACGTATCAGCTACAGCAGCGACGATCACACCGCAAGATTGGTCGTATTGAAAGAGGAAGCACGCAAAGCTGGAGTCGAATTGACGCTACAGCTGCTTGATTCAACGGCGTACTACAAACAGGTAATGGAAAAAAAGCATCAAATTGCATGGATGGCCTGGGCTGGTGGTGGCATTGCGCCGACCTACTGGGAGTTCTACCACTCCGACAACGCCCACAAACCGCAAACCAATAACGTCACCAATACTGCGGACCCAATCCTCGATAAAAAGATAATTGCTTATCGCGATGCCACAACAAAAGAAGAACGAGAGCATCTAGCTAAAGAGATCGAACAAATGATCGATGAGCTTGGTTCATACGTACCTGGCTATAAAGTGCCTTACACGCGCGAAGGTTTCTGGCGCTGGCTGAAACTACCGCACGCGCACGCGACGCGGACGTCGGATTCTGTATTCGAACCATTCGGCTCCACCGGCGGCCTCTTCTGGATCGACGAACAAGAAAAAGAAAAAGTGCAAAAAGCGCGCATCCTCGGCGAGAAATTTCCGCCAATAAATATCCTCGATGAAACTTGGCGAGTAAAACCCGAATGAGTTTGCTACGCATCGATAATCTTTGCGTCTCGGTGGCGGGCAATCGAGCCGATGTGCGCTGGCCGGTGCTTAACGATATTTCTCTGCAGGTCGCCGCTGGCGAAACGCTGGGGCTCGTCGGCGAATCCGGTTGTGGAAAAAGTGTCACGGCATTGTCGATATTGCGTTTGCTTCCGCAACCCACATTGCGTATCGATAGCGGTTCCATTGCATTCGATGAATGCGATTTGCTGAATTTGAATGCAGAACAACTGCGCGATATTCGCGGCGATCGAATCGCGATGATTTTTCAGGACCCGATGACCGCGCTCAATCCGGTGCAAACGGTTGGCGCTCAAATCGACGAAGCGATGCGGCTGCATCGTCCGCAGATGAATAAACAACAGCGTCGGCAACGCGCTATCGAATTGCTCGAACGCGTGCGGATGCCCGCAGCGGAGCAGCGCCTGGACGCGTATCCGCATCAACTTTCGGGCGGCATGCGTCAGCGTGTAATGATCGCGATGGCGCTGACGTGCGATCCACAATTGCTGATCGCCGACGAACCCACTACGGCGCTCGATGTCACGGTGCAGGCGCAGGTACTCGAATTGATCAGTGAATTGCAGCGCGAATCGAATATGTCGGTGCTGCTTATCACTCATGATCTTGGCGTGATTGCCGAAACGTGCCAACGCGTGGCAGTGATGTATGCCGGGCGTATCGTCGAACAGGCCAGCGTCGAGCAATTATTTAACGAGCCGCGCCATCCTTACACGCGCGCATTGCTCGGCTCGTTGCCCGCTCGCGCGACACAACCGCAAACACCGTTGGCGACAATCGCCGGCCAGGTGCCGCCGATCGATGCACGCCCTGCGGGTTGCGCATTTTCAAATCGCTGTGCATGGCGCACCGAACAATGCGAGCAGTTGCCGCAGCTCGAATCGGAAAACGATCACGCCGTCGCCTGCTTTAATTGGCCCGTTGTCGTAGAGGCGCGTCATGTCTGAACCGTTGTTGCAGGTCCGCGATCTGCGCAAATATTTCGTGCAGCGCAGCGGCGCGTTAAAACAACACAAACACTATTTGCACGCGCTCGATAATGTCAGCTTCGATATTGCACGCGGCGAAACGCTGGGCCTTGTCGGCGAATCCGGTTGCGGTAAATCGACGCTCGGAAAAACG
>CBFHCK010000420.1:0-2161 GCA_965653955.1 uncultured Spongiibacteraceae bacterium | reverse complement strand
TTGCTGACGCTCGGCGCGATGATCACTTCGACAAACTGGCGATCGACGATGGCTTTCGCGGTCGCTGCGTCGAGTTCGCGGTTGAACGCAATGATGCCGCCGAAAGCCGATTCGGTATCGGTCGCGAAGGCGAGTTCATACGCTTGCAAAATCGAATCGGCAACGGCAACGCCACAGGGATTCGCATGCTTGACGATAACGCACGCGGGCTCGGCGAATTGTTTTACGCATTCGAGTGCGGCATCGGTGTCGGCGATGTTGTTGTAGGAAAGCTCTTTGCCTTGCAATTGTTTTGCAGTGGAGATGCTGGCTTCTTTAGGTGCTTTTTCTACATAGAACGCGGAATGCTGGTGCGGGTTTTCGCCGTAGCGCATGTCCTGCGCTTTGATGAATTGCAGATTGAACGTGCGCGGAAATTGTTCATTGCCGCCCGGTACGAGTCGGCCGAAATAATTCGCGATTGCACCGTCGTAAGCGGCTGTGTGTTCGTACGCTTTAATCGCGAGATCGAAACGCGTTTTATACGATGTCGCACCGTTGTTGTTTTTCATCTCGGCAAGAATTGCCGCGTAATCGCCGGCATTCACGACGATGTTTACGAACGGATGATTTTTTGCCGCCGCGCGCACCATCGTCGGCCCGCCGATATCGATATTTTCGATTGCATCATCGAGCGTGCAATTCGGTTTCGATACGGTCTGCTCGAACGGATACAGATTCACCACCACCATATCGATCGGTTTGATGCCGTGTTGCGTCATCACTGCATCGTCCTGACCGCGACGACCGAGAATACCGCCATGCACTTTTGGATGCAGCGTTTTCACGCGGCCATCCATCATCTCGGGAAACTCGGTGTATTCGGAGACTTCGGTGACCGCGACGCTGTTGTCCTTCAGCAATTTATAGGTGCCGCCCGTCGAGAGAATTTCGACACCGAAAGCGCTCAGCGCTTTCGCGAAATCGACGATGCCGGTTTTGTCGGACACGCTGATCAGCGCGCGTTTTACAGAAATCAAATCGGTGTGCGTGGTCATGGAGAAATAACCGTTAACAAAATTTCGTAATGCAGATACTGAAACGACAAGGGGTGATTCGATCACCCCTTTTGTTTATGTATTGGAAGATTGTCTATGTATTAGAAAATTACAGCAGGTCGTACTGCTTCAATTTCTTACGCAACGTGCCGCGATTCAGGCCGAGCAATACGGCGGCTTTGGTCTGGTTGTTGCGGGTGTAGCGCAATACTTCTTCGAGCAGCGGCGCTTCGACTTCGGACAGCACCATGTTGTACACGTCGGTGACTTCCTGACCGTCGAGGTGTTTGAAATAGTTGCTCAATGCAATCGCCACGCTATCGCGCAACGTTTGCGCTTGCGATACCGGCGCGTGCGTCAAATGCTGTTTTTGCAGATCGCTGTTGCTGAGCGGATTGCCTACGCCTGTCAGAGAATTGTTTGCGCCGTCGCCAATAAAACGTTCACTGTTGTTCATGCTGCTTGTTCCTCGTCAGTCAGTCTCGCAAACCAAAGATTGAGAGCGCGATGTTGCTCGGCGGGCTGTTCCAGCGCGTTGAATTGTTGCCGGAATAGCGCCGCGTCGGGCTGGTGTGCGAGATACCAGCCCATATGTTTGCGCGCGATACGCACGCCCATCGGTTCTCCATAAAATTCGTGCAGTTGCTGTAGATGGTCTTGCATGATCGACAGCAGTTGGTGCGCATCCGGCGCGGAGGTGCAGGTGCCATCGCGTAGGTAGTCGGCGATTTGCCCGCATAACCACGGTTGTCCCTGCGCGGCGCGGCCGATCATGACGCCATCGGCTTTTGTATGCGCCAAAACCATCGCCGCTTTCTGCGGCGAATCAATGTCGCCATTGGCGAGCACTGGAATAGCCACCGCTGCCTTGACCGCTGCGATGGTGTCGTACTCGGCATATCCCTCGAACCGACAGGCGCGGGTACGACCGTGCACGGCGAGCAGCTGGATGCCGCTGTCCGCCGCGATATGTGCAATTCGCACCGCGTTGCGCTGATCGGGCGACCAGCCGGTGCGAATCTTCAGCGTCACCGGAACCGGCACCGATTGCACGACCGCTTCGAGGATCGCTGCGACCAGTGGTTCATAGCGCATCAATGCCGAGCCGGCGTCGCTCTTACACA
>CBFHCK010000419.1:0-2167 GCA_965653955.1 uncultured Spongiibacteraceae bacterium | reverse complement strand
TTGACCGATCGGCAGTGTGCCGAATGGCAGCGGCTGATCGAGGCGCGCACCGGCATCGATTTTTCCCAGCATCGTCAGATTTTGCAGGGCGGCCTCAATCGCCGCCTGCGCGAGTTGGATCAAACCGATTACGACGCGTATTTCGAGCAGGTCTCGCGCTGGCCGGAAGGCATCGTCGAGTGGCAGGCGCTGCTCGCGCATGTGGCGGTCAAGGAAACCAGTTTTTTCCGCCAGCCAGCCGCGTTCGAGTTGGTGAGTAACTTTTTGCGCAAGCGCTGTCAGTCGGCGAGCTGTCAGTCGTCGAAAACCATCGACATCTGGAGCGCCGGCTGCGCCACCGGCGAAGAGGCATACGGTCTGGCGATGGTCGCTGCCGACGCGATCGAGCGTCAGAGCGCCGCCTGCTTTTTGGGCGTGCTCGCCACCGACATGTGCGGCACGGCGTTGCAGCATGCACGCGCCGGCCGTTATCGCGCGAAGCGGATCGAGGAGATTCCCGAGTCGCTGCGCCGCCGTTTCATGGTAATGAATGGCACTGAATTGCGTATCGCCGAGCCAATACGGCAGCGTCTATGTTTCGCTGAGGCTAATCTGCTCGATATCGAACAGCTGCCCGCGTTGCCGATGGACGTGATTTTTTGCCAGAACGTACTCGTTTATTTTCGTCGCGAGCGCGTAAAACGGGTGCTCGACGCGATGGTTGAGCGCCTCAAGCCGGGCGGGCTATTGGTATTGGGCCCCGGCGAAGCAGCGCATTGGCATCACTCCGCCATGGGGCGCACTGCGCACCAGGGCGTCAGCGCATGGTTGCGTCGAGCCGATAGCTCGACCTCTCAATATGATTTGCAGAAGGTAAATACGAATGGTCGCTGAGCGTAGGGATTATGTCGCGCTGGAGTGGGTGGCCGGTGAAATCACCGAGACATTGGCGCAGGCAACAACCGCGCTGAACGACTATCTGGAAAATCGCGACGACGCGACCAAGCTCCGCTTCTGCCTGACCTACATCCATCAGGTGTACGGCACGCTGAAGATGGTCGAGTTCGCCGGTGCCGCGCTGCTCGCCGAAGAAATGGAAGAAGTCGTGCAGGCGCTCTTGCAGCACCGGATCGGCGACGCCAATCGCGACGATGCACTGCTCGCGTTGCAGGCGGCGCTCAATCGTTTGCCCGATTATCTGAAACGCCTGCTGACCGAACGTCGCGACACCTCGACGGTGTTGCTGCCGCTGATCAACGATCTGCGCGCGGTACGCGGTGAGCCGCTGATCACTGAATCGGCGGTATTCGCGCCGGCGCTGGTTACCGTGAATAGCGCCGATGCGGTGCCGACGCTGCTCGGCGACGAGTTGTTCGAGATCGCGAAAAAGCTGCGCCAGATGTATCAGATCGCGCTGCTCAACTATCTGCGCAACGAAGCCCCGCGCGACAACCTGAACTATCTCGCCAAGGTCTGCGCTCGTCTCGCCAAACTCAACGCCGGTTATCCCGGCGAGGCGTTGTGGAATATCTGCATCGCGCTGTGCGAAGGTCTGCTCAATCGCTCGATTCACCCGACCGCCGCCGTTAAAACACTGCTGCGTCAGATCGACAGCCAGCTCAAGCAGTTGGTCGAAATGGGCTCGGCAGCGCTGCCGATCGAACCGCCCGCAGCGCTGATGAAGAACCTGCTGTATTACATCGCCGCGTCCGACGCCAACTCGCGCTACATCGGCGAAATCAAACAACGCTACAGCCTCGGTCAGGCGCTGCTGCCGACCACGCGTCTGGCGGCGGACGGCGACGATGCCGCGCTCGCGATCAAGGCTGCGCTGGCGCAACAACTCGCCGCGCTGGCCGACGAATTATCCAGCGGCCAGGCCGCGACGCAGACGTTGGCAGCGGTCAAGCGCGCGCTCGATACCACGGCACTGCTCGGCATGAACGCGGCACAAGCCAACCTGCGCGATCTCGCCAAACAACTCCAGCACGGTGCCGTCGATATCGATGCCGCCGTGCGCATGCTTCGCCAAACGGCGGAAAGCCTCGAACTGGCTGGCCGGCCGGCGCCGCGCACGCTGTTCAACGATTCCGAAGAAGCGCAGGAACAGCTCGATAAGGCGTTCGACGCGATCATGCTCGAATCGCGCAACAGCCTCGAACAGGCCAAAGAAGCGATTATCGAATTC
>CBFHCK010000418.1:0-2192 GCA_965653955.1 uncultured Spongiibacteraceae bacterium | reverse complement strand
GGGCGGTCGGGCTGTGTGTACACCGCAATGACTTCGGTGTCGGGTGAATTCAGCAACGCTTCCAAGTGCAGCGCCGCAAACGGCGGCGTGCCGGCGAAAACAATGCGCAGCGGTCGGTCAATCATGGAGAGGATTCCGATTTAGGCTCGGCGGTGCTGTTTTTCGAGCTTGTGGCGAATGCGGTTGCGCTTCAGAGGGGACAGGTAATCGACGTATAACTTGCCGCGCAGATGGTCGATTTCGTGCTGAATACATACCGCCAGCAGATCGTCGGGTTCGAGTTCGAACGGCTGGCCGTCGCGATCGAGCGCCCGCACTCGAACTCGCGCGGGACGGCACACTGTTTCGTAAAAGCCCGGCACCGACAGACAGCCTTCGTCGTATTCGCGCAGTTCGTCGCCGAGGATTTCGATTTGCGGATTGATGAACGTCAGCGGCTGATTCTTCTCTTCGCTGACATCGATCACGATCACTTGCTTATGCACATCGACCTGCGTTGCGGCGAGGCCGACGCCGGGTGCCTCGTACATCGTTTCGAACATGTCATCGATGAGTCGACGAATAGCGTCATCGACGACTGCGACAGGTTCGGCGACGGTGCGCAGACGTGGATCGGGGAATTCGAGGATGGTCAGTTTCGCCATTTGCGGTTTGTGAAGCATTTCCAGTGTGATTCTAAAAACGGCTGCTAAAGTTATGATCGAAAAAGCAATTACATTGGCTTCATCAGTCCCGGCCGCGCGTTTTTCGCCTGCTATAGTATACAGGTTGCCGTCCGGGAAGCACCCGGCGGATTGCCTCTGGGGCTACTCGTGAGGCGCTTGCCCGGAAAGGATAATGCTATGAAAAAACTGTTAATCGGCGGTTTGATCGCGCTGGCGATGGTCTGTTCCGCCGTAGCCGACGTGCTCGCGCTAAAGCCCGATCATCCCCAAGTTTATGTGGTGAAAAAAGGCGATACGTTGTGGGATATCTCCAACGTGTTTCTGAAAGACCCGTGGCGCTGGCCGCAACTGTGGCGCGTCAATCCGCAGGTTAAGAACCCCCACCTTATCTATCCGGGCGACGAACTCAATCTGGTGTATATCGACGGCAAACCGCAGCTGGTATTGAAGCGCGGTCGCGACGTCAAACTCACGCCTGAGGTACGGGCGACACCGATCGAGCGCGCCATTCCAGCCATTCCTCTGGAGGCCATCAATGCTTTCTTGAATCGCGGACGCATCGTTGAAGTGGGCGTTCTCGAAAAGGCGCCGTACGTGCTGTCGGGTAAAGAGGGTCATATCGTCGGTGGCGCCGGCGATGAGATTTACGGCCGTGGCGAGTTCGATGCCAGTGGCCAAACCAGTTACGGCATCTTCCGCAAGGGCGAAGTATTCGTCGACCCGGACACCGGCGAGACGCTGGGCGTTCAGGCACTGGATATCGGCTTAGCGAAGCTGATCTCGGTCGAAAAAGACGTAGCCACGCTGGCGCTGAATCGCTCCACGCAAGAGGTGCGCCGCAGCGATCGCCTGCTGCCCGAAGAAGAGCGTGAAATCAATGCGAACTTCTTCCCGAGCGCGCCGGATCAGGATATTCATGGCCGCTTGCTGGCTGTTGAAGGCGGGGTCAGCCAGATCGGTTTCATGAGCGTAGTGGTGATCAGCAAAGGCGCTCGCGAAGGGCTGAAAGATGGCGATCTACTCGCCATCTACAAAACCGGCGAAACCGTCAAAGATCCGATGACCAACGATCTGGTGAAAACACCGGATTTCCGCGCCGGCCTGCTGATGGTGTTCCGCGTCTTCGATAAGGTCAGCTATGGCTTGGTGTTGCGCGCTGAACGCCCGCTTAAAGTGAACGATTCTGTCCGCAATCCATAATCTACATTTCGTTTAACGCCGCAGGGACTGCGGCACCGCTTAGGCGGCAAGGAGTCAGGGATGACAAACCTCCCCTCAACTTTCTATTGGTTATTGCTGCAACGTGCGGGCTTCACGATGTCCGCGCTGCGGCGTCTGGCCGCGAGCGAATCAGCCGCCGGCCCGGAGCAATGGTTGAGCTGGTCGCCGACGCGGCTGCGCAGTTTCGGCGTTGGCGATGCCGCAATTGCTGCCGTCGACGAATGGCGCAAGCGTGGTGTCGCTAGCGCCACCGCCCAACACGCTCGCCGCGACCAAGACTGGCTCGACGCTCAGCAAGTGATGCTG
>CBFHCK010000417.1:0-2204 GCA_965653955.1 uncultured Spongiibacteraceae bacterium | reverse complement strand
GAATTCACATCATCGAGCTGCGGCAGTGCGTCCAGTGCTGTGGTGACTTTTGGAACCCACTGTCGCAGTCAATCCAAATCGTCTGCCTGCAAGGTGTATTGATAGAGACCGCCACCCTGGCGACCACCGGCGCGCACATCTTGCGAGCCGAATAGACGCACGTTGATACCAGGTTCCTTCGCGAATTGCGGGCGCAACCGAGCGATGACCTCTTCAACCGATGCATCGCGTTCGCTTTTGGGTTTCAAGGTGATGTAGATACTGCCGGAGGCGTTGCCGCCGCCGCGCCCGCCGCCGGTAAATTCCATCACGCGCTCAACCGCCGGATCGGCGCGAATAATATCCACGTATCCGCCAAGCTTCGCGCGTAACGCCTGAAACGACATTGTCTGCTCGCCCTGAATCTGGCCGTTGATGCGACCCGTATCCTGTTGCGGAATAAATCCTTTCGGCACGATGACGAATAAATACACGTTCAAGCAAACGGTAAGCAGCAGCGATAACAGCGTTAGCTTTTCGTGTCGCAGCGCCCACGCGAGACTGACTTCATAACCATGCAGCAGTCTGGCGAAAACGATTTCGCTAGCGCGATGAAAGCGACTGGTCTGCTGTTTGCTGCGCTCGACGCGCAACAACCGCGCGCACATCATCGGTGTCGTGGTCAGCGATACCACCAGAGAAACGAGCACGGCCACCGACAACACCACGGAAAATTCGCGCAGCATGCGCCCCATAATGTCGCCCATTAATAACAGCGGAATAAACACCGCAATTAACGACAGCGTCATTGCCAAAACCGTGAAACCCACTTCGCGGGCGCCGAGCAATGCAGCGCGAAACGGCGGTACGCCTTTTTCGATATGACGCGAAACGTTTTCCAGTACGACAATCGCATCATCGACGACAAACCCCGTCGCGATGGTTAATGCCATCAGCGACAAGTTATCGAGCGTATACCCCAGCAGGTACATCACGATGAATGTGCCGCACAGCGAAACAGGAACGACAACGGTGGGAATTAACGTCGCGCGCAAGTTACGCACGAATACGAACACCACCATGATCACCAGTGCAATGGAAAGGATCAGCGTGTGTTCGACTTCTTTTAACGAGGCACGAATAGTCGGTGTGCGATCCATCGCGACCTGCAGTTTCATGCTTTGCGGAACGGACGCCTGCAATTGCGGCAGCAGTGCCTGCACGCTATCCACTGCCTCGATGATGTTGGCGCCGGATTGGCGAAAAATAACCACCAGCACCGCCGGCTCACCGTTCAGCGTGCCGGCGTTGCGCACGTCCTGCACCGAATCGAAAATCGTCGCCACATCCGTTAAATGAACCGGCGCGCCATTGCGATACGTGACGATCTGCGGCAGATAATCGGCGGCCTTCGTCGCCTGATCGTTCGCACCGATCTGCCAGTGACGATCGTTATTCTCGACAGCGCCTTTCGGCCGATTCGAATTTGCAGCGGCGAGCGAGTTGCGCACGGTGTCGAGATCGATACCGTATTTATTCAGCGCGGTGGGGTTCAGATCGACGCGCACCGCCGGCAGCGAACTACCGCCGATATTGACCTGCCCTATTCCTTTGATTTGCGAAATACGCTGCGCCACGACCGACGAGGCGACGTCGTACATCTGCCCCTGAGTCATTGTGTTAGAGGTCAGCGCCAGAATCATGATCGGCGAATCGGCGGGGTTCGCTTTGAAATACGTGGGATTGCTCGGCAGGCTCGTCGGCAACAAGGTGCGCGCTGCATTGATTGCAGCCTGCACTTCACGTGCGGCACCATCGATGTTGCGGCTTAAATCAAATTGCAAGACGACGCGTGTCGTCCCCAGCGAACTCGACGAGGTCATTTCGGTGATGCCGGCGATGCGGCCGAGCGCGCGTTCGAGGGGCGTGGCAACCGTCGCCGCCATCGTTTCGGGACTCGCTCCCGGCAGATTCGCCTGCACGATGATGGTGGGAAAATCCGTCTGCGGCAGCGGTGCCACTTTCAGCAAACCGAACGCGGCTATACCGGCAAGTGCAATGCCTAACGTCAGTAATACCGTTG
The DNA here is from genome assembly GCA_965653955.1 of uncultured Spongiibacteraceae bacterium. GTDB lineage: Bacteria > Pseudomonadota > Gammaproteobacteria > Pseudomonadales > CAMLJR01 > CAMLJR01. Next base: position 142 of record CBFHCK010000417.1, on the reverse strand, counting down.
CGACGGGGCGACGGATCGCAACCGCGGAGATATTCATGGCGCGTCTGCCAGCGGAAAATGTTTTTTCCGCCAGACTGCTACGCGCCGACCAAGCCGGTCGAACGCGAGATAAATCACCGGCGTCGTGAACAACGTCAGCACC
>CBFHCK010000416.1:0-2206 GCA_965653955.1 uncultured Spongiibacteraceae bacterium | reverse complement strand
CACTACACTATCAAATAATTTATAAACAATGACTTATAAGTTAAACATCAAGTAAAGAGGAGGTTGATTATGTCTGCCGATCTCGCCGCAGCAATGAGACCGTTCGCGGAGCCGATTATTTACGATAACGTCTACACCGACGATCAATACCGTCGCCTTATCGAAGCGGTGCGTCGCGAGGGACCATGGGAGTTGGTTCTGGCGCAGCATTTCGCGTCCGCCGAAGAGCTTATTGCGACTATGTCCGGGATGATTCCTGAGGGCGTGACGCCGACCTTCGATATGTTCGTGACGGCGGTGTTTCGGGGTTATCTGGCCATGAATGGCGCGTGCCTGTACCCCGAGCTGGAAGATTGTTTTTACAACAGCGATTTCCTGGCCCGCGTGCGGTCGTACTGGAAAGCCGACTATGCACGTCCTGACGAACTGTTGTTTAACATTCAGGGCCCCTCGCACTGCTTGGATCCGGCGCATATCGATGGCGCATCGTTTCGCGGTATCACGCTAAAGAACACACCGGTCTGGCTGATGAACACGATGGGTAAATCGGGTTTGTTCAAGCGCTGGATGTTGAAGAAGGCGCAGGTCATCAGCTGGTTTTATCCCGGCGAGATTGGCGGCGGTTTTACGTATTGGCCAGAGGGTCCACAGGCGCAGCCGAAACGCATCGCCACGCCGATGTGGAACCGTGGTGTCATCGTTCAAAACGATGTGATGTATCACCGTGGCGAATCGAACGGTCCGCTCGATCAGCGCCATCCGCAAGGGCTTGCGTTCCATTCACTGTTTGGCGCAGATCCCGCCGTGGCCGATGGCTGGCAAATCACGACGGATGGCGAGGTCATTCAACGCATTCCGGCCAGCGAAACGCGCTTCCTCGTGCATTGGAACGCAGAAGTTTACGAAGACCTCACCGAGCTGAAAAAAGTGATGGATCAGACTGACAATTTAACCCACGAGCAAGTGTTCGACCTTTTCATCAAGGATCTGCGTACGCGTGGTCTGCAGTTCGAGATGCCGAGCGATCCATTGCACGATCGCGATTTTATCCGCCTGCTGAGCAATGCATACGATCTCGGTACACCGCGTTTTTATCCTGCGGATGCTCCGGGTCCGCAACAGCAAGCGGCCTAATACGAAAGTTCATCGCACTGGATGGTTTATCGTGAACCCGGCATCGAAATATGCTGGGTTTATTTTTTTGTAACCAAAATTAGGTGCGACAAGCGGTGGAATTGTTAGACAATCCGCCTTCGTCGAATTTGCTGTTGGAAAATATCGCATGACTCTTCCTGCTTCGTTTCAATCGCTGCGTCTGCCGGTTATTGCAGCGCCAATGTTTCTGACATCGGGTCCGGATCTGGTAGTGAGTTGTTGTCTTGCGGGGATTGTCGGCACGTTTCCGGCGTTAAATCAGCGCACCAGCGAAGCATTCGAGCAGTGGCTTAACGAAATCGAACAGCGTATCGCGGCTGGCGAACGCGAAGGTGCCAAGGCGGCGCCGTTCGGCGTCAATTTAATCGTGCACAAAACCAACCCGCGGCTCGATGCCGATCTCGATATCATCGTGCGCCATCGCGTACCGTTAGTTATTACATCCCTGGGTGCTGCAAAAGCGGTGGTCGATGCGGTGCATAGTTATGGCGGCCTGGTATTTCACGATGTCACGAACGCATTACATGCGCGCAAAGCCGCTGAAGTTGGCGTCGATGGTTTGATTGCTATTGCAGCAGGTGCCGGCGGTCATGCGGGTACGTGGAATCCGCTCGCGCTGGTTAACGAAATTCGTCAATTTTTCGATAAGACATTGATACTCGGCGGTTGCATCGCGAAGGGCAGCGATATTGCCGCAGCGCAAATGATGGGCGCTGATCTGGCGTATATGGGCACGCGTTTTATCGCCACGCAGGAATCGCTGGTACCAAAGCAATATAAAGACTTCGTCAAAGACGCCACCGCGAAAGACATTGTTTATACAGCCGCGATTTCATCTTTGCCGGCGAGCTTTTTACGACAAAGTATTGAGGCCGCGGGTCTCGACCCGAACGCGTTGGTTGCACCCGACAAAGTCGACCTCAGTCACATCACGCAGCCGCACGAAGCCGAACACAATCCAACGCAAAAAAAGGCGTGGCGTGATATTTGGTCGGCGGGACAGGGCGTCGGTTCGATCGACGATATTCCGCCGGCAGCCGAACTAATTACA
>CBFHCK010000415.1:0-2207 GCA_965653955.1 uncultured Spongiibacteraceae bacterium | reverse complement strand
ATATCGTCGGCGGATTTGTCGCGAAAATTCTCGATCCAATCACTCTTGTCGATATCGATGGCATCGCCAATACCCGTCGATTCGCGATGTGCGACGGCTCGTAAGTGGGTAATCTTGCCAGCAGTATCGAGTCCGATCAGCAGATCGATGGGGCCGTTATATCCCTCGGCCACCGCTGACAAGACGATGCCGACTATCGCGCCATCGTTGCGCCGCGCCAAGTGAATCGACGTGGGCGTGCGGCCAAGCTTCTCGTCATCCGCAGTGATGGTCTTGAGCTCGATCGAGCTATCCGCAGGCAGCGACAGTACGTCGAAATTAATTTTTTCGGCGCGGTGTTGCCGTTGTTGTTCGATATGAGGCTGAAGCAATACGAATGCAGCAGTCAGCGCCAATCCCATTGCCACAATAATTACAGCTGGCGATAAAGCATCGCGTGCAGCATTAGTCATGCTGCTGCTCCGATTTCATAAACTTCGAAGAAATCAGCGGAGAGATGCGATCGAGCAACGGTGAAAATAAATTGGCGATCAAGACGGCGAATGCAATTCCATCGGCGTAAGTACCTGCATATCGAATCGCGAAAATCAGCACGCCGATAGATGCGCCATAAAGTAACTGGCTGATATTGTCGCGCGGCGCAGTGACCGGCTCGGTTGCGACGAAAAATGCGCCGATCATCGTGGCGCCGCTGAACCAGTGGAACAGCGGCGAGCCGCTCGATGCGGAGCTGCCGTTGTCGTAAAGAAATAGCGCGCAAACACCGAGAGTGGCGAGAAGCGATAAGGGTATGCGCCATGAAAATATTTTCCGATACAACAACCATGCACCGCCGGCGAGAAATGCCGCGTTAATCCATTCCCAGCCGTAACCGCCGACGGTGCCGAATTGTTCTGGATGGTTTTGCCAAAGCGCAGCCACCAGCAGCGAATTGTTGTGTTTGAAAACATCGAGCGTTGTCGCACCCGTCATGCCGTCAAACTGTCCCGGCGATGCCCACTGCGAAAATGCGGCGGGAAATAAAATCAACAGCACTGCATAACCGGCCATCGCCGGATTAAATAGATTTCGACCAAATCCACCGAAAGCGTGCTTCGCAATTAATACGGATATTGCAACGCCGAGCGCAATCAGCCCAATCGGCGCGCCGGGTGGTAAAGCCAGCGCAAGCAATAGCCCGGTAATCAATACGCTGCCGTCGAATAGTTGTGGTCGCAACGGTTGTTTTCGACAACGCAGCGCGAGTGCTTCGAATGCGACTGAAAACAACAATGCCCACACGATATTGCTCAATGCGGCGAAGCCAAAAAACCATAGGGTTGCAGCCAGGCCCGGGCACATCGCTAGCAGTACGGTGCGCATGATTTGCGACGTACTCGTTAGGGTGTCGGCGGCGGCAGCCACTGCTTACGGCTCGCGATTCGACGGCAATGTTGATTTTCTTGCTTTGGCGCGTGCGATCGCTTCGCGAATTTCATCCTGTTTGGTTTTGACGGGTTCTGGGTTCGCAGCGATTTCGGCAGCGGCGCTATTTTTCAAGCGCGCCTGCTGTTGTCGCTGGGTGCGACGGAATAGGTGTTCTTCGGTCTCGCGCGCAATGCGTGCGTTGTGAGCAACAAAGCGCTCGCGATAATGCGCCCGCGTTTCGATACGCTCGCGTTGCGAAAACGGATTTTCATTCTCAATGAGCGGGCGCATTTCGATGCAGTCGACGGGGCAGGGATCGACACATAAATCGCAGCCGGTGCACTCGTGGGTTATTACGGTGTGCATTAATTTTGCCGCGCCGACGATCGCATCGACCGGGCAAGCCTGAATACATTTGGTGCAGCCGATGCATTCCGCTTCGCGAATGAATGCAACGGTCGCTGCTTTACTGATGCCATCGAGCGGCAGCAACGGCAGATTCATTAAATCGGCAAGCGCGGCGATTGTGCGTTCACCGCCGGGAGGGCAGCGATTGATTGGTTCGCCGTTTGCGATCGCTTCGGCGTAAGGTCGGCATCCGGCGTGGCCGCATTCGCCGCATTGCGTTTGCGGCAGCAACGCATCGATGCATTCGATCAGATCGGTTCCCGCTGTGGGCAATTTTCGATGCGCGAAAATTAACGTGCTGCCTGCGGCCGCGGCGAATGCGCTCAGCGTGATAATCGCATTGAGCACGATGCTCATTTCACTATTCCAGCAATGCCGCACAGCGCGGTGAC
>CBFHCK010000414.1:0-2211 GCA_965653955.1 uncultured Spongiibacteraceae bacterium | reverse complement strand
GGCGGGAATTTCCCGCCTTTTTTATTTTTACGGCTTTTTAGTTTTTACGGGCTATTTATTCAAGCGATTGTCGATCAACTGTTGCACTACGCTCGGATCGGCGAGCGTCGAAGTATCGCCGAGGTTTTCAATTTCGTTAGCCGCGATCTTGCGCAGAATACGCCGCATGATTTTGCCCGAGCGCGTTTTCGGTAAGCCGGGAGCCCACTGAATTTTGTCGGGCTTGGCAATGTGGCCGATTTCTTTCGCACAGATCGCGGCCAGTTCCTTGCGCAATTCCTCGCTTGGCTCTACGCCGGTCATCAACGTGACGTATGCGTAGATGCCCTGGCCTTTGATGTCGTGTGGATAGCCGACTACCGCTGCTTCGGCGACCGCATCGTGCAGCACTAATGCGCTCTCGACTTCGGCAGTACCCATGCGATGGCCGGACACATTTAGTACATCGTCGACGCGACCGGTGATCCAGTAGTAACCATCTTCGTCGCGGCGTGCGCCGTCGCCGGTGAAGTAATAGCCGGGATACGGTTTGAAATAGGTATCGGTCATGCGCTGATGATCACCGTATACCGAGCGAATCTGACTCGGCCACGAGGATTTGATCGCGAGATTGCCTTCGCCTGCGCCTTGAATTTCTTTGCCGTCGTTATCGAGCAGCACCGGTTCGACGCCGAAGAACGGCAACGTGGCCGAGCCGGGTTTCAGCATCGTCGCGCCGGGCAACGGCGTGATCATGTGCGCGCCGGTTTCGGTTTGCCACCAGGTATCGACCACCGGGCAGCGCGATTCGCCGACCTCCTGGAAATACCATTCCCATGCTTCCGGATTGATCGGCTCGCCGACCGATCCCAGCAGACGCAGCGATTTGCGCGAGGTATTTTTCACGTACTGATCACCGAGGCCCATCAGCGCGCGCAATGCGGTCGGCGCGGTGTAAAACGTGTTCACCTGATGCTTGTCGATGACCTGCCAGAAGCGCGAGGCATCGGGGTATGTCGGCACGCCTTCGAACATCAATGAGATGCCACCATTGGCGAGCGGCCCATACACGATGTAGGAGTGGCCGGTGACCCAGCCGACATCGGCGGTGCACCAGTACACGTCGCCTTCGCGATAATCGAACGTGTATTTGTGGGTCATCGCCGCCATCAGCAGATAGCCGCCAGTGGTATGCAACACGCCTTTTGGTTTGCCGGTCGAGCCCGAGGTGTAGAGGATGAATAGCGGGTCTTCCGCATCCATCGGCTCGGGCGCGCATTCGGCGCTGACGGCGGCGATAGCGTCGTGATACCAAACATCGCGGCCTTCTTTCCACGACACGTTCTTGCCGGTGCGACGCGCGACGATGACCGCATTGACGTTCGGGCAATGCGAGAGCGCGGTATCGACATTCGCTTTCAGCGGAACATGCTTGCCACCGCGCAAGCCTTCATCGGCAGTCAGCACGACGCGGCAATCCGAATCGAGAATGCGGTCTTTCAATGCTTCCGGAGAAAAGCCGCCGAACACCACCGAGTGAATCGCGCCGATGCGTGCGCACGCCAGCATTGCGTATGCCGCCTCCGGGATCATCGGCATGTAGATGCAGACGCGATCGCCTTTTTTAACGCCATGCTGTTTCAGCACATTGGCGAGACGGCAGACCGACTCGTGTAATTGTCGATAAGTGATTTTGCTGTCGATGGAAGGATCATCGCCTTCCCAGATCAGCGCGGTTTGATCGGCGCGTTTGGCGAGATGGCGATCGATGCAATTGACCGTGACGTTGAGCTTGCCGCCGGCGAACCATTTTGCGTCGCCGGTGTGAAAATCGAATTCGCGAACGTTATTCCAGGGCTGATCCCATTGCAGAAATTGCTTCGCCTGTTCGCTCCAGAATTGATCGGGCGTTTCGACCGATGCCTTGTACATCGCATCGTAGCGTTCGCGATTAATATGCGCGCTCGCGGCAAGTTCGGCGGGGACGGGATGATTTTTGATTCCGTGCATGATCGATCGGCCCTGTAGCTGGATGTTCGAGTGAGGATTCGGTGTTTGGAGTAGTGATGGAGCGTGTTCCATCAAAAAATTGCGAGGCGATAAGCTAACCGAATTGGTACTTAAACTAAATCCCGAAGATGGACTAGGGCGTCTCTGAAAAACTGCTCGGCTTTGGCTTCCTGCGTCGCACTACGTTTTTCAGAAGCTCCCCTAGAAAAAATCGAAGCAATA
>CBFHCK010000413.1:0-2221 GCA_965653955.1 uncultured Spongiibacteraceae bacterium | reverse complement strand
GGGTTCTATCATCAAGGCGTTTCCCATCTAACCGGTAGCTCGACATTGTTGGGTGTTGAACTAGCACAGGCACATTACCGCGACGTCGCTCATTTGTTCTTCGTTATCGTGAGCTTTGTTTTCGGCGCTGGGGTCAGCGGATTTGTCATCGGCAACGAATCGCTGGTATTGGGGCGGCGTTACAGTGCCGCGTTATTTTCCGAGGCAGCTCTTTTATTACTGGCGATTCCCTTGTTGAGTCGTGGTAATGACGTTGGCCATTACCTGGCGTCTGTCGCCTGCGGTCTGCAAAATGCAATGACCAGCACATTCAGCGGCGCGGTAGTGCGCACCACACATCTCACCGGCTTGTTCACCGATTTTGGTATTGCACTCGGATTGCGGCTTCGTGGCCATCCCGTCGATATTCGGCGCTTTTTGCTTTATGCGACGCTCATTGGCGGCTTCACGATGGGAAGCGCTGCCGGCGCGCTGAGCTTCAGCCGTTTTGAATTCCGTTCAATCGTCGCTCCAGCCAGTGTCGCGATCGCATTAGGCATCGTTTATTTAATGTATTGGCGCAAAGTACAGCGCACAGGGAACCAGCTGCCAGAGTAAATTTAAGCGTGATTGCCTCCACGATCACGATTCAAATAACTGCGCATAATGTATATTATGTTAAATAATATGCATTTGATTAAACCACTACGGTCTGGGTATGGTCACCAGCAACGTCGTCAATAAAACTCCCGGAACAAAAATGCCCGCGAATAAACGGAGCATTTTTGTTGCGCCGGCTATCCAGGTCGTGATTCCCACGAAAACAACAAACACGAATGATGCGGCCGTCAACATTGCATCGATGCGATTGATCGGTAACGACAGCGCCAACGTGACTGCACCATTCACTGCCGGATAGGCCGCGACCACGCCAGCGAGCGCACGCCCTTCAATTCTCATCGCGCTTTCCCTCAGCGAGGACGCGTTTCTGCATTTTAATGTACTAGGTGAAGACCGCGCCCAGTTCCTGCCGCTGTAGAAAGAAGCGACATCCGATCGGATTCGCGCACAGGCAGCATCAAAGCCGCGCCTTTTAGCGCATCCGCGAGGCTGGCGGCCAAACATGTGGCAAGGCGCATTGACGCTGGAGGAATCCAATCCGCGAGAATTTGACGCGCATCCTCGTCGCGTGCGTTTTGATACATCGCTATGCAGCGCAGAAATTCACTTTCGTCCTGACTGATGCCGAGACACATCGCCCGATGCACTTCGATCACGCGTTGAGTGCTGGAAAACAGCGTATCGAGCAAAGGATCGAAAAGCAGCTGGGCCTCGCCCTCTAGCCCCGCAGCTCGCAGCCCTGCTCGCCATTCGGGGTGCGCCTGATCCGGTACCGCGTGCGGTAATGCCCACAACCGGAATGACAATACGAGCAGGCGCTCCGCGGTGTTTAGCTCATCCATTGAGAGGTGATCGCACATGAATTTTTCTCCGCATCCGAGGCATTGGCCGTTACGGCCAGATCGACAATCGATGCGGTAACTATAAATGAGAATAATTCTTATTTGCAACAAGCGGCATCAGGCAATGCAAAGACAACGATGCTACCGCCAGATGGCGCCGGGGATTTACCGCCGCCCGCTGCAATCGCAACGTATTGTTTGCCATTGATCGAATACGTCGAAGGCGTTGCATTGCCTGCTGCCGGCAACGTGGTTTCCCATAACAACGCTCCCGTGTCTTTATCAAAAGCGCGAAATTTTTTGTCGTAACTTGTCGCCCCGATAAATAACACACCGCCAGCGGTGACGATGGGGCCACCATAGTTTTCGCTGCCGGTATTTTTCAAACCTTGCTCAGCCAGTTCCGGATATTCGCCAAGCGGAATTTTCCATGCGATTTTGCCCGTGTTTAAATCGATGGCGTTGAGCGTACCCCACGGAGGCGAGATCGCCGGGTATCCGTCCGGGTCGAGAAACTTCGGATAACCCTCGCTTATATAACGCATCTTCGGTGCTTTGGTGTTATCGACGACATTGGCATCGCGACCGTATACGACATACTCGAAAACGGCACCGATGCCTTCCTGCCCCAACCGTGCGAACGATGGCATACGGCCGGAGCCGGTATAGAGCAAGTAGTACATCTCGGCGACGGGAAGACGTTCGCTAATATTTTCCAACGAGGGAAACTCCGGCGGAAAACCTTTTTTATCGAGCCCATGGCAGCTCGCGCATTCCCG